>JADLBI010000046.1 GCA_020847775.1 Opitutaceae bacterium | reverse complement strand
GGAGCCGGTTCCGCATCTGGCCCACGGAACGCTTCGCCGCGGTGTGCGACCGTCTGCAGGACGAATTGGATGCGCAGATTTTCCTAATCGCCGGTCCCGGTGAGCGCGCCATCGCCCAGGAGATTCGCCATCACGCACAATCGCATCTCGTGTTGATTGAGGAGGCGTTCACGACCGGACAATTCACAGCCTTCATCGCCCAGTTTGATTTGATGCTCTGCCACGACAGCGGCCCCATGCACATCGCCGCCGGCGTGGGCACCAAGGTCGTCGCCCTCTTCGGCTCGCAAAACGCCACTATCTGGAGCCCCGTCGGCGAAGGCCACACCACCCTCCAAACTGACCTGCCCTGCGCTTGCTTGCCCGACCTGCCCACGCCCTGCGTGCGCGACGATTCCTACCGCAGCTACTGCGTGCGCAGGTTGTCCCCGGACCAAGTTTTCGCCGCCGCCACCGCCGCGCTCAAACCTTGAACGCGATGATCGTGTTGGCCACGCCGACAATTTCCGTGAAACGCCCGGCCTTGATCGTCTCGAAAATCGCCTGCGTCACCCCGCTCGCACGACTGCCGAAATCGTGAAACGCCATCACCCCGCCTGTTTTGACGTAAGGCAGCCACGCTTCAATGTCGGCCTTGCAGCCCTCGTAGGAGTGATCGCCATCCACGAAAATTAAATCAATCGAACCGCGTTTGTCGGCGAGGAGCCGCGCCGCCGCGAGCGAATCGCTCACCACCGGTTCGGCGCGGTCCGACAAACCCAGTGCCGCGAAGTTGGCGTTGAAAATATCCAGCGTGCTGTTCGTGCCCAGTTTCCGAAAGTGCCGTTGATACCACTTCACATCCTCGCCGCACAGGGACAACCCTTGGAAATTGTCCACCGCCAAGACGCGCGCCCGCGGCCCGCGCAGCCCCGCCGCTAGAAAGCAGGTCGAGGCCCCCATCCATGAGCCGATCTCAACCACCTGCGCGTTCTCGGGCGCGTCGCTCGCCAATTGATAAAGGTAGCCGCGCTCCGGGAAACTGCCCATGTCGTCCTGCTTGAACTGCTTCGCGACCCGCAAAAATTTCGCCCAGTCCAAATCCGGCCGCCGCTTGCGCGCGCCGCGCAAATACCGCCCGATTTTGGTCGAAAAGCGAAAGTCGCGCACCCCCGGCCAGTGTTTGAAAGCCATGCGGCGCAACCTGCCAGCGCGCCCCATCCGGGCAAACCTTTTTCTTTGCAGGCCGTTGCGGCCCCCGCATCGTCAGAGATGACAGGCTTCCTTCGGATGTCATTCTGAGCACAGCGAAGAATCCAACTACGCGACCGCTTGCGTATATCCTGCTGGATTCTTCACTTCGTTCAGAATGACACTAGGGTCGAATCATTATGAATAGCTTCGCACCTCACTATGTCTGATCCGAAACCACTGCCCCGCGTCACCGTTGCGATTTGCACTTACAATCGCGCGGACTTTTTGCGGCAAACGCTCACGGGCATGACGATTCAGAATTGGCCAACGAACCAACTCGAGCTGCTCGTCATCGACAATAACTCGACGGATACCACGGCCGCCGTGGTGCGCGAGTTTGCCCACGCGCCGCATGTTCCCCGCCATGTGCTCGAAACCAAGCAGGGGCTCGATCACGCGCGCAACCGCGGCATCGCCGAAGCGACCGGCGAGATCATCGTCTTGGCCGATGACGATATCCTGATGGAGCCCGATTGGGTGCGGCAGCTCGCCGCACCGTTCATGGCCGATGCCGCCAAACGCATCGGCTGTGTCGGCGGCGAGGTCGTGCCGGTGTTCCCCGACGGACTGCCGGAATGGATTCGCGAATGGCACGCGCCGCTCGCCTTCCGCTCCGACGCCGGACCGCTTCCGCCGCGCGACAGCCCGATGGGCGCCAACATCGCTTTTCCCAAATCCGTGTTTGCCCGCGTCGGCGTTTTTTCGACCGGGCTCGATCGCAAAGGCGCGAGTCTGTTCGGCGGTGGCGATGGCGAGATGGTGCGCCGCATCCGCTCCGCCCGTTACGAAATCTGGTTCGCCCCCGCGGCCAAGGTGCTGCATCAGATGCCCGCTTCACGCACGACGTTTCGCTATGCCGCGCGCCATGCGTTTGACTCCGCCCGTTCCCGCGTGGCGGATCGGGCCACCCGGCCCGGCGCGGCGGGTTACTATGTGTCGCGCTTCATTGGCAATTCGCTCAAGGCGTTCGGCTTCGCGCTGCTGGCCTTGGCCAATGTCATCGTGGCCCGCCGCGACGCCGCCAAAAAAACGCTCGTCCGCGCCTGGCGCTCCTGCGGTTATCTCGACCAAATCCCGCGCTCGCTGTGCGGCTTCATTTGATTCTGACTTGGCCCCGTGAGCATCCTCCTGCCCCTCAGTGTCGTCATCGTCGCCCGCAATGAAGCGGCGAATCTGCCGCGTTGTCTCGCTTCGGTGCGGGGTTGGGCGCCTGAGATGATCGTCGCGCTCAACGGCACCACGGATGATAGCGCGGCCATCGCCCGTGAGCAAGATGCCGTGGTGCACGAGCTACCATGGCAGGGTTACCGTGACACGAAAAACGCCGCGCTCGCCCTCGCAACGCAGCCGTGGGCGCTGTGTCTCGATGCCGACGAGGAGGTCTCGTCGGCGTTGCGCAACTCAATCACCACCTTTTTTACCGACGGTTCCTCCACCCGTTTCGTCGGCGCGCGGTTCCCCCGCAAAGTGTGGTTCATGGATCGCTGGATCACCCACGGCGATTGGTATCCCGATCTCAGCCTGAGATTGATCAACCGCGCGAAGGCGCGCTGGGGCGGAGATGCCCATGTGCACGAAAAAATGGAATGCGACGGCCCGGTGGCCACGCTCCGCGGCGACCTCCACCATTACTCGTTCCCGACACTCGCCAGCCACATTGCCAAGATCACGCCCTTCGCCGATCTATTCCTGCGCCAACAACAGGAGCGCGGGCGCAAGTTTTCGCTTAGCGCGGCGGTGCTGCGCCCGGCGTGGCGGTTCTTTCGCGCTTACATTTTGAAACTCGGCTGCCTCGACGGCTTTCCCGGCTTTTATATCGCGTGGGCCACCGCCTTCGGCGCTTTCGTCCGCTACAGTCGGCTCTATGAAGCCGAACATCAACGCCCACCCCATGCCTGACGCACCCTTCCAGTTCAGCCGTGTGGCCGAGGAAATGATCGGCGATCTCCGCCAAATCCCGCTCAACGTGCCACGGCGTCAGATCAAACGCCGCACCAAAGGCTTGGCCGAGGTGATGGATGAGCTACTCGAAAAATACAAAATCGGTCGCGACTCCCCGGAGCAGGCCATCCGTGAACGCTGGCCCGATCTGGTGGGCCGGGCCAATGCATCCTATTCCCACCCCGTCAGCATCGAACGAGGCCGCTTGTTGGTGCTGGTTTCCCACGCCGTGGTTCGCAGTGAGCTATTTCACCATCGGGAGGCCATTGCGGAGAAAATCCGCCAGATCCCTGGCTGCAAGGAAGTTAGAAACCTCAATCTGCGTGCCGGGTGACCTTGAGTGCTACGACAACTTTGCGCTTGCGCCACGCGGGCCGGTTCTGGATTCTGGCCCCTTGCGTTAGTGGAAGTTCGTCGGTTGCGAACTCCCACCATGTCTGGTCCGGCATTCCGTCGGATTAAAACGGTGACGCTGGCCCAACCGCGATTTCGGTCGCGGCGCGGCTGGTATCACGGAGCCCTCCGGCTCCCTACAGTCGTGAAAACATCCACAAAACCATGTCAACAGTCTCAAAACCCGAAATCATCTCAGAATACAAAATCCACGAAAAGGATACCGGCTCGTCCGAAGTCCAGATCGCGCTGCTCACCGCCCGGATCAATCACTTGACCGAGCACCTCCGCACGCATCGCAAGGACTTCCACTCGCGCCGCGGTCTTCTGCAAATGGCGGCCCGCCGCCGTAAGCTCCTCGACTATGTGAAGCGCCACGATCTGGCCAAATATACCGAGTTGCTGCAGAAGCTCAGCCTTCGCCGCTAACCGACTTTATCACACGGGCGACCCGATCCGCGGGTCGCCCGTTGTCTTTACCGACACCGCGCCGAGATCGAGACATTTCTGTTTGCCGCCAACAACGCGGTTGACGCCAAACAGAAATCTCTCGCGTCCAGGACGGAGGGATAAAGTGGGTATCAACACTACCACTCACGCGCGGCTTCGTCCGCGCCGCCGCCCCATCAAGGCGGCAATGGGCCTGATCAGTTCCAGTGTCACTGGCCAGGCCGACTTATCCGCGACACTTAATCCGCAATACCGAAAAAATGAATCAGAAATATAATGTTACGGTCCCCGGACTCGGGCTGACCTTCTCCACCGGCACCTACGCCAACCTCGCCAACGGCGCCGTCAATGTCTGCGTCGGCGAAACCAACGTCTTCGTCACCGCTTGCGTCGCCCAGTCGATGCGCCCCGGCCAGGACTTCTTTCCGCTCACCGTCGATTACCGCGAGAAATACGCCGCCGCCGGCCGTTTCCCCGGTGGTTACTTCAAACGCGAAGGCCGTCCCTCTGAAAAGGAAATCCTCACCTCGCGCCTATGCGACCGCCCTTGCCGCCCGCTCTTCCCCGAAGGCTTCCTCAATGAAGTCCAGATCATCGGCCAGCTCATGTCGGCCGACCAGATCAACGAATCCGACATCCTCATGGTCAACGGCGCTTCCGCCGCCCTCGCCATCTCCGACATTCCTTGGGCCGGCCCGATCGCCTGCGTGCGCGTCGCCGAGATCGACGGCCAGTTTGTCGCCAACCCGACCATCGAGCAGATGTTCCAAAGCTCGCTCGACCTCATCTACGTCGGCACCGAGACCGACATGCTCATGATCGAAGGCTCCGCCGACCAGATTTCGGAAGAACGCTTCATCGAAGCCCTCGAATTCGGCCAAAAGGCCATCCAGCCGATCATCGCCGCGATCAAGGAACTCGTCGCCAAATG
>JADLBI010000045.1 GCA_020847775.1 Opitutaceae bacterium | reverse complement strand
GCACTCGGTTTAACCTGCGCCGCGCTCCGCGCGGCGCAGCCGGTGCGCGTGGTCTCGCAATTCGTCGGTGGCGACGAAATGCTCATCGCCTTGGCCGAACCGGAGCAGATCGCGGCGTTAAGCCATCTCGCGACCGCCAAGGAGTATTCGGCGGTCGCGGCTGAGGCCGCCCGCTTCCCGCACATTGCGCAGGGCGATGCGGAGACCATTCTGAAATTCAACCCGACGTTGGTATTGATGGCGGACTACAGTCGCAGCGAGCTCGTAGAGGCGGTGCAGCGAACGGGCGTGCGCGTGATCGTGTTCAACAACTACGCCACCTTCGATGACGCCTGCGCCAACCTGCGCATCGTGGCGCGCGAACTCGGTCCGCAGGCGGAGGCAAAGGCCGAGCGGGTTATTACCGACTATCGCGAGCGCGTGCGCGTGCTGGCAGAGAAGATGCGCGACGCGAAAAAAGTGCGCGTGATCGTGCCTTCGACCTACGGCATCATGAGTGGCACAGGCACGTCGTTTCAGGATATTTGTGACCACGCAGGCGCGGAAAACCTGGCGGCGACCTTGGGTGGCCTGCACGGTCATCAACCGGCTCCGCCTGAACAAATGCTGGCCTGGCCGGTGGATCAAGTAGTGGTTTCCGGCGAGACGATTGAGACGGCGCTGGCGCCCTTTTTGGATCTTTCGCCTTATAAATATCTGACAGCGGTGCGCGAACGCCGCGTGGTGCTCGTGCAACCCTACATGTTGAGCTGCATGACGCACTATCGCGTGGATGGCTACGAATGTCTGGCCCGGGCGCTGCACCCGGAATTGTTCTGATGACCGCGACCACGGCAGGCCAGATGCGACGGGCGGCGTATGCGCTGCCGGTGGCATTGGGCCTGCTCGCGGTTTTGATGGTGGCGGCGCTCGGCGTGGGCGATTTGCCGCTCTCGCCGGCGCGCATCTGGGCAGGCTTGCGCCACCACGACGAGTTGGCGGCGACGGTGATCTGGAACATCCGCCTGCCGCGGATGCTCGTGGGCATGGCGGTGGGAGCGGCGTTGTCGGCCAGCGGGCTGGTGATGCAGGCGTATTTTCGCAACAGTCTGGCAAGCCCCGGCCTGCTCGGTGTGAGCAGCGGCGGCGCGGCGGGCGCGGTGGTGGCTATCGGGCTCGGTTGGGCCACGGTTTCGCTGTTGGTCCTGCCGGTCTTCGCCATCGTGGGCGCATTCGCCGCGACCGGCGCGGTGTTGATTCTCGCTCGGCGCGGTTCGGGCACGGAGCGGCTGTTGCTGGCGGGCGTGGCGCTCAACGCGCTGTTGGGCGCGGTGACGAGTTTCGTGCTGTCCAATTTCACGCTGTCCTACGAGCGCAACGCGCAGATCATTTTCTGGCTGCTCGGCGGGTTGGAGGACCGCGCGTGGATTCACGTGTGGATCGCGTGTCCGGTCGTCATCGCGGCGGCGCTGCTCTGGCCGCTCGGCCGGGCGATGGATCTGCTGAGCTTGGGCGGGGCGGAGGCGCAAAGTCTCGGGGTGGATGTGCGCGTGTTGCGGCGACGGCTGATTGGCCTCGCCACCGTGATGACCGCGCTGTCCACGGCGGTGTCGGGCACGGTGGGTTTTGTCGGCCTGATCGTGCCGCATATCCTGCGGCTGCTCGTGGGACCGGAGCACCGGCGGCTGGTGCCGCTGGCGCTGATTGGCGGCGCGGCGTTCGTGCTGGCTTGTGATCTGCTCGGGCGCGGCATCAGCGTGCGCGTCGGCATCGTGACCTCGCTGGTGGGCGGACCGTTTTTCCTGTGGTTGCTGCGGCGCTCACCATGAACGCTCTCGAACTCCAGAACGCGACGGTGCCGGGTCGGCTGCACGGGGTTAATCTCACCCTGCCGGCGGGCAAGTTGATCGGCCTCGTGGGCCCGAACGGCTCCGGCAAATCAACGCTGCTGCAATTCGCCGCTGGTGTGCTGCCGGGCACGGGCGAAGCGCGTTGGGCGGAACGGCCGCTTGCGCGGATTCCGGCTTATGAGCGGGGGCTGCTGGCGGCGTGGGTGCCGCAGGAGGCGCATTTTGAATTCGGTTTCACGGTGCGCTCGGTCGTGGCGCAGGGCCGCTACGCGCACGGTGACGACGAACAAGGCGTGGACGAGGCGGTGGCGCATTTCGGACTCGGCGCGCTGGCGGACCGACCGGTGACGCGACTTTCAGGCGGCGAACGGCAACGGGTGTTGCTGGCGCGCGCCTATGCCACGGCCGCGCCATTGCAATTGTGGGACGAGCCCTTCGCCGCGCTCGATGTGCGCCACGCGCTGGAGTGCTTGGAGTTGGCGGCCGGGCAGGCGCGCGCGGGCCGCACCGTGGTGCTCTCGCTGCACGACCTGCGTCTCGCGCATTGCCTCGACGAAGTCGTGGTGCTGTGCGACGGGCGCCTGCGCGGTCACGGCGCGCCGGAAGCCGTGCTAACGCCCGCGATGTTGGCGGAGGTCTTCGGCGTGCGCGCCCGCACCGGCCCCAGCCTGATTCTCGAATTACCATGACCCCCTCCGACACGACTGACTCCACCCACTGCAAGCACATGGATGCGCTGCAACACGAAATGCACGCGAAGATCGCCGCCGCGCAGGAGAAGCGCGGCCTGCTCATTGTCCACACGGGCGACGGCAAGGGCAAGAGCACGGCGGCCTTCGGCATGCTCGCGCGCATGGTGGCGCACAAGCGGCGCGCGGCCGTGATCCAGTTCATCAAGAGCGGGGCCGACGCCGTCGAACGCGCGCTGCGCGGGCCGCAGCTCGAATGGCACAGCGTGGGCGGCGGGTTCACTTGGGACACGAAGGATCGCAGCGGCGACATCGCGCGGTGTCGGAAGGGCTGGGAGCTGGCGCGCGGCTTTTTCCGCGATCCCGCCGTGGATTTCG
>JADLBI010000044.1 GCA_020847775.1 Opitutaceae bacterium | reverse complement strand
CAAGTGGTAGTTGCGGGTGGAGGCGGTGGTGAAGGAAACCGTGTCTGCGAGGCCGAAGGCGGCGTCCACCAAGGCGACGACAGCGGGGTGCACGCGGCCGAGGTAGAAACTCGCGGGGGTGGTGCTCTCGTGCACGTAGAGCAGCACGGGCCGTGCAGCGGCCTTGGCGGCATGCACCGCCCAAAAGGTGGTGAAGGTGTTGCATACGACCAGATCGTGCGCGGCCCAATCAAAGCTCTGGAACGCGGCGGCGATCACCGCGCGGGCGGCGGCTTCGGACTTGGCTTGAAACACGGCGTCAACGTCGATCAACCACACGCGCGCGCCAAGGGCGGCGAAACCGTCCCGCAGTGGACCGTCGGACGGGCTGAGGATGGTCAACGCCGTGCCCGATTGCGCCAGGAACCGGGCGTAATCGAGCAGGAAAAGAGGCGCGCCTTCGTGGTTCAGATTGTGGGTGGCGAGCAGCACGCGTTTGGGCGCGGTGGCGGCTGGCATCGGCGTGGGTCGGAGCTGCGTGGGGGAAGGCAAAGCGGCGGGTGCGCGCAGGGTGAAATCGTCGCGCACGCGCACGAGCTCGGTTTCCATTTCGGAGTCGCGGACCACGCTGAAACCGGCGTCAACCAGCGCCGCGTCCAAAGCGGCGCAGGTGGAATCGAAATCCGCGTGGCCGCGCGCCGGATAAGGCGCCTTTTCGTCTTCGTTGGTGCAGAGCAGGCTGCGCTGCACGCCGCACAGGTGCAGCGATCCGTCGTCTAATTCCGCGTAGAGCCGCAAAGTAACGGGCGAGGGCAATTGCGCGGGCACATCGATGATGCCGAAGAGTCCGGCGCGCGCGGCATTGGGGTAGGCCGGGAAATGCGCGGCGGGGCCGGGCGACGCGAGCGGGTGATCCACCGTTTGCCAGGCGAGCAGATCGAAGGTCGCGAGCACGCGTTTGATCAGTCGCGTTTCGTGGAAGAGCCAGCCGAGCACGGCGGTGCGACCGAAGCCGCAGCGGGTCACGGCGGCCGGTTCGTCAAGGTGGCCGTGGAACGGCAGGTGCGGATGGCGCAGGTCGCGCGGACGGGGTAAGGCGGCGGCGAGCCGCGCGGCGAGGGCGGCGAGAGGTGTGGCGGGTTCGCGGTGTTGCGCGCGCAGCAGCATTTGCAGGGCGCGGCCGTATTCGTGCCAGCGCAGCGGGCGTTCGTTGGCGCAGACGGGCGTGGGGTCGGCGGCGCCGACGGCGTTGAGGCGCAATTCGTGGAAGGCGCGCCAGTCCCCCTCGATGGTGAGCACTTCCAACGTGATCGGGGCCGGTCCGGGGGCGAGGCGCGCGGAAATTTCAAACTCGGCGAGGAGGTGCGGTTTGGGACTGCCGAAGTGCGCCGCGAGATCGGCGCGTGGAAAACCGTGAACGCCGGGGAACAAGCTTTCACCGAGTCGCGCGCGGACATCCACAAAATGCCCGCCCGGCTTGGGCCACACCCAGCCACGAATGACGATAGGCCCGGCGGGCACGGTCGCCCCGGCGGCGGGCGTTTCCACATGGCTGAAGCTGAAATCGGTTTCTGGCATGGGATTCAACCGAGCCAAGCCTCGCGGATCATGGCGGTGTGTCGGGGCAGAATGCGCGCGTGGTGGTAGTCGCGCGCGGCGCGGGCGCGGGCCATCGAGAGCATCTTGCGGTCGCCTGCGAAATGCGCGTCGAGGGCGGACTTCAGCGCGGCGGCGAGCTTGTGCTGATCGCCGGCGGGGACGAGGAGCGCCTCATCGGTGTTGGTCAACATCTCGGCGATGCCGTTGACATCGGTGCTGACGATGCGGTTGCCGAAAACCATGGCTTCGAGGATGACGCGCGGGAACGATTCCTCGAAGCTGGTGCAGACGAGGAGATCGGATAGCCGGTAGAAATCGTAAATGGCCGGCGTCTCGGGGAAAATCATGACGCTTTCGCGCAGGCCCATGAGCTCGATGTCCTCGCGGAGGGTTTCCATGTAGAGGCCGTCGCGCGCGCCGACGATGACCCACTGGATCTTTTTTCCGGGGAACCGCGCGGGGAGTTCCGCGCGGAGCAGCTCAATGGCGCGGATGAAGATGTGCTGACCCTTGCGTTCGCAGACCGAGCCGATGTTAGTCACGATCACGGCGTCGGGATCGAGGCCGTGCTGGCGGCGGAGATCCGCCGGGGTGTGGGCCGCGCTGAAGGCGTCGATGCGGTCGAAATCAACCCAGCTCGGCAGCAGGCGGTAGTTGTCGTGGTGGTTGTGCGGCTCGTGGATGGCGTGGGTGGAATGAGCGGTGAATACAACACGGGTGGCGAGGGTGAGAGCTTCGGCGGCGGCGGCGTGGAGCGGCGCGGGAAGCGTGTCAGCGAAGAATCGGTCCACGGGGCGACTCTCGTGCAGGTAGAGCGCGCTGGGGCGCTGGAGCTGCCCGGCGAGCGGCACAGTCCACCACGTGAGCAGGGTGTTGCCAACGATGACCTCGGCGTCATCCCAGACGCGGGTGCGGGCGAAGTCGGCCAGCAGTTTTTGCAGTTCGGCCGGGGAACGCGCGGCGGAGAAGTCCGGAGCGCGCCACAACTCGACCTTGAGTCCGGCCGCGGTGAACCGCGCGCGCAGCGGGCCATCCTCCAAGGCGGCGATGGTGATTTGCGCGCCGGGTTGCGAGGCGAGGTGGCGCGCGAGCTCAATCAGAAAGATGGGCGCGCCTTCGAGTTTGATGTTATGCGTGACAAGCAGGGCGCGGAAGTGCCGGGGCGTGTCGGCGTAGCAGTGGTGATACGGGTTGAGCGGGAGGTTGCGCGGGGGGAACGACAGCGCGGCGTTGACGAAATGCTCGCGGCGCGCGCCGTGGCGGGCAATGTAGGCGAGGTGCTCGCGCTCAGCGTAAGCGTGGCCGCGCGAGGCGGAGCCGACGTGCTGGAGCGTGGCCTGCGGGGTGTAAACGCAGCGTTGCTCGGCGTCGGCGGCGCGCAGGCAGTAGTCCACGTCGTTGTAGGCGACGGGCAACTCGGTCTCGTCGAAGCCGCCGAGTTCGTGGTAGAGGGCGGTGCGGGTGAGCAGGCAGGCGCCGGTGACGGCGGTGACATTGCGAGCGGCGTGCGGCAAAAAGAGCGCGCCGAACTCGTCGCGCGGTTCGTGTTCAAAGAGCACATGTGCGAGGCCGTCGTCGCGGCAGAGCGCGATGCCCGCGTGGTTGAGCGTGCCGTCGGGATAGAGTAACCGCGCGCCGACGACGCCCACCCCGGGGACACCGATCCAGCCGGCCATGTCCTCCAGCCAGCCGGGCTCGAGCGCGGTGACATCGTTGTTGAGATGCAGGACGAGGGGGGTGTCGGCGCGCGCGGTGCCGAGGTTGACGAGGCGGGAGTAATTGAAGCCGCCAGCCGCGGGTGGCGCGGTCAGTACCTCGACGCGCAGATCGGCGCGGGAGGGCTGCGCGCGCAGGTAGGCCAGCGTGGCCGGGTCGTCGGAATTGTCGTCCACGACGATGACTTTGACCGAGTGCTTCGGCGTGGTGCGGGCGAGCGAATCGAGGCAAGTATGCAGCAAGTCGTGGCGGTTCTTCGTCGGGATTACGATGGTGACGGGATTTTCGCGCAGAATATCGGGCGACCATTTGAGCTGGTGCAGGCAGAGGGCGTGATGGCGGGCGAAGTCGGGCAACACGGGTTCGGCGCGGAGGCCTCGACGGGCGACGGCCTCGGCGATGCCACGGCGCGCGGCGTCGAATAGGTAGCCTTTTTGGTCGCCGCGCGTGGCGGTGCTTTCGGCGTGAGCGCGCCAATGGTAACCGAGGAACGGCACGTGCAGGACGTCGCGGCGGTCGATTAACTCGAAGCAGCGCAAGAACAGATCAATATCCTGCGCGCCGTTGAAGTCGGGGCGGAGCCGGCCGGCGCGCTCGACAATTTCGCGCCGGATGACGGTGAGGTGATGGGGGTAATTGTGCGTGATCGCCATGTCCGGACTCCAGTCGCCCTTGAACTGCGGGTCGAAGTGGCGCCCGGGGTCGT
>JADLBI010000043.1 GCA_020847775.1 Opitutaceae bacterium | reverse complement strand
GTAGAGAGAGCGTAGCTGGGCGAACAAAGCCCGGGCCGCGGCGGCTTGGTTGCCAGTCGCGCTCAGCCAAAAAACATGGGGACGATGTGGTCCGGCGGGCTGCTTAAAATACATCACCGCGACGACCGCGCTCCGGGACTCGGCAACCGCTGTCGGAATCGTGACATGCAGCGTCACTTTGGCTTTGGGACTGTAGTGCTGGGCTAACTGGCCGGGCGCGATCTGGGCCTTGGCGGACGTGGCCGCGCGTGGCTGGTAATCTCGCACTTTCCGCCCCAGCACCCGACTGATCTGCGCGGCACTAATCGCACCGGGGCGGAGGATGGCGGGCCGCGCGGGGTTGCGCAGATCGACGATGGTGGATTCGAGCCCGACGGACGCCGCGCCGCCGTCCAAAATATAACGGATTTTTCCGCCCAAGTGGTCGCGCACGTGTTGGGCGGTGGTCGGGCTGACATAGCCGAACGGATTGGCGCTAGGCGCGGCCAACGGTCGGCCGCACTGTTTCAGCAGTCTCCGGAAAAGTGGATGCGCCGGCATGCGCACGGCGACGCTGGCTTTGCCCGCCGTGACGATTGCGGGCACGCGATGCGTTTTGGGCAGAACCATCGTCAAGGGACCGGGCCAGAACTGTTTTGCCAATTTGCGCGCGGCGGGATTTGTCCGGGCGAGCTCGGCCAGCTGATCGAGATGATGGATGTGGACGATCAGCGGGTCGGAGGTCGGGCGGCCCTTGGCTTGAAAAATCGCGGCGCAGGCGTCGGCGTTCCACGCGTCGGCCGCCAAGCCGTAAACCGTCTCAGTCGGCACGGCGACGAGTTCCCCCTCGCGCAGTTTCCCGGCCAGCAGCGCCAGATTGCGCGGAGTGCCGCGAAAAATCCGGGTGCGTAGTCGGGTCATGGCGCAAAAAAGCCGGAGAGGTTTGGTCTCCGGCTGAAATTGGACGGGCCAGCCCGGGATCAGAGCGCGAGCAGGTTGTTGCGCGAGTGCTTGATCGTGCGGGTCACGGCGCGCTGCTGCTTCGAGGTCAGATGGGTGTATTTGCGCGGGAGGATTTTGCCTGTGTCGGTGACGTAGCGGCTCATCAACTGGGGCGCGGTGAACGGGAATTGCTCGGGCGTAAGGCTCTGCTGCTTGTCTTCGGAAGTGCTCATGGTTCGATGGGAACGGCAGAGGATTGGCCCGGGAGCGGTCTTGTCAACCATGCTTTTGGCGCAGGATTTTTGACCTGCCGCGAAGGGATTGCAGCGTTGACCGGCAGGCGGGGGTGTCTGTTCATCACTCAGTCCGGGGCCGTAGCTCAATTGGATAGAGCTGTTCCGTCCTAAGGAAAGGGTTGTGGGTTCAACTCCCGCCGGCCCCACCACTTCCCGGCCAGTCGCGGCTGGACTCTTGCAGGATCGCGGCATACAGGGTGTATTCAAACCGTGAAACTGGAACTGACATTTGCCGAGGAGTTTGGCTCTCATCTCGCCGACGGAGGGGCGGCGGCGGCATTTCGCCAGACGCGTATCGATCCTTATCTGGGGCTGTGTCGGGAAATCGTGCTGGATTTTACCGGAGTGAGGCACGCGAACAGTTCATTCATCAATGCGTTGATTGCCGGGATCGTGGAGCAACATGGAAGTGGAGTTCTCAAGATACTGGTTTTCAAGGGTTGTAATCCGGTGCTGCGGGTTCTCGTTGAGGGTGCCATTGCGCTAGGACTACAAAAAAGCGAGGATCACATCGGCGCATAGTTGGGTCTATTCTTAAAGAGCAGGCATGATGACGGAGGTGCCGGCTCCGAGACTTTCTCGGCACGATGAGATCGGATCGATCCGCTCGCGGGATTGATCAATCCCAAATCCGTGCCGATTGGCGGCGGGTAACACCAAGCGCCCTTTTGACTTGGACTATAGGTGGACGCGCAGGTCCCACTGCGCGTTGATCACGCTCGACCGGCAGAGGAGGAGGCGCAGGTTTTTCCTGGGATTTATACCGTCAATTTTGCGGCGGCAGTTGCGTGGATTGATAGGCGAGTAGCCGCCACACACCGGCTTCGTTGCGCCACAGGGCGAGGAAGCGCAGGCGGAAGGCGAGGTGCTGCTCGGTTGTGCGCACGCGCAGGCTGGCGCGGCCGGTGATCACCGCGATGTCGTCCGCCGCGCGTTCAATCTGCATCTCCTCGTAGTCGTAGGCTTCGTAGCGCATGCGGTTGGAACGCACGGCGGCAAGAAAATCGGCCTTGGATTGCAGGCGGCCGTCGGCGTGGCCGTAGCGCAAATCGTCCGAGAGCAATTCCGCGACGCGTTCCGCATCACCGGCGATGGTGGCCATGATGCGTCGCGTGTCCGCCGCGCGCACCTCCGCGGATAGTGAAGCGGCTTGGAGCGGAACAAGCCCGACGAGCAGCCCGAGGCCGAGCAGACGGAATAACGGGGAAAGTATTCGCGCAGACATAGGGGATGGTGCGCAGGATTGGGGTGAAAAGGCGCGGTCACAAGTCCGCGATCATTGGGTGAGCGTGTAAGTCAGCAGCGGTGCCGGCGTGCCTTCGGTCACCACATAGATGACGCGTCCGTCGGGGGAGAAGCATGCGCCCTCGGCCTGCGGCAGACCGTGCGAGCCGAGTTGAAGGCCATCGCGCGCAAACGCGGCGGCCCACGTTTCGCCGTCGCGGCGTTCGTAGAGATATGGTTCACCGTAAGTCAGCAACACCGCCCGGCGGCCGTCGGCGGAGATGTCGAGACTGCAAGGCGAGGCGCGCCACTTGCCCCACGGCACGCTGAGCAGGGCGAGCGGTCCGGCGGGTTCGGCGATGCCGTTGACCTCGCCCACGCGCTCCGCCGTGACCGGCGCAACGGCCGTCGCGGCTTCGAGCGGCAGACGATAGGCGATGGGCGGCTTGGTGCGTTTGGACACGACGTAGATGGCGCGCTCCGTCGCGTCCACCGCGACGTTTTCGCAATCGCGCGGGCCGCCGGGATAAACGTAGCGGATGACGCGCACGGGATCGACCGCGAGCTCCGCGTCGGGTTTCAGTTCGGCCGGGTCGGGTTCGGCGATGATGTAGAGCACGCACTCGGCGCGCGTCGCGTTGTTATCGCCCACATCGGCGGCGAGCAGGTAGGCGCGGCCGTCGATGGCAAACGAGGCGACGTCCTCCCAGTCGTAATTGACCGCGCCGTTGATGCGGACCGCGCCGCGATACGTGCCGTCGGTGTTGACGGCGTAGAGCACGGGCTCGCCGCCGCTGTCGTTGTTGATCCAGAGCAGGTTTTCCGCGCGGCGCGACGGCGCGAGGCCGCTGGCCTCGTTGACGGTTGCTTGGTGAATTGTGCCGCCCGGGACCGGGCCGTGCCAACCGGCGACATCCGTGGTGATCGCCGATGGCGGGGTGGAGCAGGCCGCGGTGGCGGCCATGAGCAGCAATCCAACCGTGGCGGTGAAGCGGGGTCTCATGCGAACGAGAGCGCGTGGTTTCTCGATCAGTCGCAAGAAAAATGCCGGACGGCGCGGCGGGAATTTGCGTTGTTTTCAAGCGGCCTTTGCGACAGCGTGCGGAGCATCATGAGTGCTGGTTCCCCCGCGGCTTTGCGCCGGTTGTTCGACGAGGTCGGAACGGTTGACGCCGTCGGCATCGAAGAGCGCGTGGCGAAATACGCGACGCGGAGCATCAAGAAATCGGCCAAGGTCTGGGGCCTCAAGACGGCGGTCTCCATGGTCGATCTCACCACGCTCGAGGGCAAAGACACGCCGGGCAAGGTGGAGTCGCTGTGCCAGAAGGCGATGGCGCCGCACCCCGGGCTCGATTGCCCGCAGGTCGCCGCCGTGTGCGTTTATCCGTCGATGGTCAAACACGCGGCGCGCCACCTCGCCAACACGGCGATCAACGTCGCCTCGGTCGCGACCGCGTTTCCGAGCGGCCAGGCACCCTTGAAAACGCGCCTCGCCGAGGTGAAGGCGGCGGTGGCCGACGGCGCGGACGAGATTGACATGGTGATCAATCGCGGCGCGTTTCTCGCGGGTGAGTTGGCGCGCGTGCAGGATGAAATCGCCGCCGTGCGCGACGCCTGCGGCGAGGCCACGCTCAAGGTCATCCTCGAGGTCAGCGAACTCGAAACCTACGACAACATCCGCGCCGCGTCCTTCCTCGCGATGCGCGTGTTGCGGCCGGGAGATTTCATCAAGACGAGCACCGGCAAGACTTCGCTCAACGCCACACTGGGCAACAACCAGGTGATGCTCGAAGCCATCCGCGATTTCTATTTGGAGACCGGCGTGCCGATCGCGATGAAGCCCGCCGGCGGCATCAAATCGGCGAAGCAGGCGCTCCAGTTCCTCATCGCGGTGAAGGAGACGCTCGGCGACGAGTGGCTCAACAACACGCGCTACCGCTTCGGCGCGAGCTCGCTGCTCAACGACCAGCTGCGCCAGCTCGAAAAGGAGAAGACCGGCGCCTACCAGGCCCCGTACTATTTCAGCGAAGCCGCCGAGAGTTACTGAGGTTTTTTAACCACGGATGCACACAGATGCACACAGATATGATGGACCGCATGCGCAACTAACGTTTGCGATCATTGGGTGCGCGATGGAGGTGTTGAATGGGCTGGGCGCCGGGTTGCATGAAAAACCCTACGAGAACGCGCTGGTGGTCGAGTTTAAGCTCCGCGGTATTGTCCATGACCAGCAACACCGGTATCCGGTGGAGTACAAAGGCGTAAATGTAGGCGAGTACGTCCCCGATTTAATTGCCGAAGCCGCCGTAATCGTGGACACAAAAGTGATTGAGCGGATCACCGATCTGGAGCGAGGGCGGATGATCAACTACCTCAAGATAACCGGGCTCAAGGTCGGGCTGATAATAAACTTCAAGCGTTCCAAACTCGAATGGGAACGCATCGTGTATTGAAATCGATTTGTGT
>JADLBI010000042.1 GCA_020847775.1 Opitutaceae bacterium | reverse complement strand
TTTGGCCGGTGTGGTCCTCACCATCCGGCAGCACCTCTGGAATTTTCCGGTCGGCCTGGCGCAGGTGAGTTTGTCGGCCGTGGTGTTTTATCAGGCGAAACTCTACGCCGACATGAAGCTGCAGGGGTTTTTCTTCGTGGTGTTGTGCTACGGCTGGTGGCATTGGGCGCGGCCGGGGGGCAAACGCGCGGTGCTGCCGGTCACGCGGTTGAGCCAAGGCGCGCGGATCGGTTGCGTCGCCGCCGGGCTGGCCGGCACGGCTTTGTGGGGTTGGTATTTGTATGCGCACACGGACGCGGCGATGCCATTCCGCGACGCGTTCATCGCGTCGTTCAGCATCTTGTCGCAGTGGTTGCAGGCGCGGAAGAAACTGGAGAATTGGACCGGCTGGATGGTCGTCAACTTGTCGGCCGTGGTCGTGTATTGGATGGCCGGGCTTTATTGGTTCGCGGTGCTCTATTTGCTATTTCTCGTGCTCGCGATTGGCGGGCATTTCGAGTGGTTGAAATCATGGAGGGCGCATGGCCGGGGCTGAGGTGTGTTCCGCGCCTGCTGGCATTCTGAGGCGAAGCCGAAGAATCCAATGCGCCAAACGCGGTCGGATAACTTGCTGGATTCTTCGCTGACACTCAGAATGACAATGCACGAAAAAAAATCGGAGCTCGTGCGTTTGCCGGTTCGCATCGCGGTGTTCGGCGCGGAATCCACCGGCAAGAGCACGCTGGCGGCGGCCTTGGGGCGGCGGTTCGACGCGCCGGTGGCGGCGGAATACGTGCGCGAGTTTTGGGACGCGCATGGCGGGCGGATCGAGGCGGAAGATTTGACGATGATCGCGCGTGGGCAAATCGCGGGCGAGGAGGCGGCGGTGGCGCGGGCCACGGGCGGGTTGGTCATTTGCGACACGGAGCTGCTGACCAATGTGCTGTGGGCGGATCTGCTGTTTCCGGGCCGGTGTCCGGCCTGGGTGCGGGCGGAGGCGGAGGCGCGCAGTCGGCACTACGCGTTGTATTTGCTATGCGACACGGACATCGCGTTTGCGCCGGATCCGCAGCGGTGTTTCCCGGATGCGGCGGGCCGGGCGATGGGCCGACGACTCTGGCGTGAAACCTTGGCGTCGCGCGGTTTGCCGTTCGTGGAGATTCGCGGCAGTGCCGAGGCGCGCGAAGCGGCGGCCGTCGCGGCGATTACCGCCCGGTGATCAAGTGCAACAGAAAGTGATGTCATCCTCGCTGGGTGATGATGCTTAAGCGAGGTGGGCCGTGCGCTCCGTCGCGCGGCGGTCCGGTATGGGGCCACTCACGACCTCGCCGCGCGACGGAGCGCACGGCCCACCTTACGAGCTGACATTACTTCCTGTTGCCCCCGCGATCACTGCCCGGTGATCAGGCTGACGGGTCCGGCGTTGACAGGGTGGGGCGGCTGGGCACCTTTCGGCGGTTCTCCCTATGACCGACAAGTCCCTCCCGTTCACGCAGGAACAACTCGAAGCGATCGCCGCCGAAGTGCCGACGCCGTTTCATGTTTATGACGAGGCGGCGATGCGGAAAAACGCCCGCACGTTTTACGCGGCGTTCGCCTGGGTGCCGGGCGGGTTTGTGAACTATTTCGCGGTCAAGGCGCTGCCGAATCCGCATGTGATGGCCGCGCTCAAGCAGGAGGGCATGGGCGGCGATTGCTCTTCGCTGGCCGAACTCAAGTTGTGCGCGGCGGTGGGTATCACGGGAGATAAAATCGTTTTCACCTCCAACGACACGCCGGCGCATGAATTCGTCGAGGCGGCGCGGCTCGGCGCGATCATCAACCTCGATGACCTCAGCCACATCGCGTATCTCGAAAAGGCGCTCGGCGGCCGGTTGCCGGAGATGCTGTGCTTCCGCTACAACCCGGGACCGCTCAAGGCGGGCAACGCGATCATCGGAAAACCCGAGGAGGCGAAGTATGGATTCACGCGCGCGCAGTTGTTCGAAGGCTACCGCATCCTGAAGGAGAAGGGCGTGAAGCGCTTCGGCCTGCACACGATGGTGGCGTCGAACGAGCTCAACCCCGACTATTTCGTGGAGACCGCGCAGATGCTGTTCGACCTCGTCGTCGAATTGCACCGCGAGCTCGGCATCCGTTTTGAATTTCTCAACCTCGGCGGCGGTATCGGCATTCCCTACCGGCCGGAGCAAACCGCGGTGGATCTCGCCCAGATCGGCGCGCGGATCAAGGCGGCCTATGAAAAGACGATCGTGGCCAACGACCTCGGCCCGATTCGCATCGCGATGGAGTGCGGCCGCATGGTCACGGGACCCTACGGCTATCTCGTGTCGCGCGTGCTGCACAAGAAGGCCATCTACAAAAACTATGTCGGCCTCGACGCCTGCATGGCGAATCTGATGCGCCCCGGCATGTATGGCTCGTATCACCACATCACCGTGCCGGGAAAAGAAGCCGGCCCGCGCAAGGTTTACGACGTCACCGGCTCGCTCTGTGAGAACAACGACAAGTTCGCGGTGGACCGGGAGATTGCCGATCCGGCGATTGGCGACTTGCTCGTGATCCACGACACGGGCGCGCACGGCCACTCGATGGGTTTCAATTACAACGGCAAACTGCGCAGCGCCGAGGTGCTCTGGCAGGGCGGCGGACAATGGAAACTCATCCGCCGCGCGGAGACCTACGCGGACCACTTCGCGACGCTCGATTATCCCGGGCTGGGCTGAGCGGGCCACGCTTTCGTCCCGCGTCCGCGGGATTCAAGCGCGGCTACGTTGACGGCGCAGTCGCATCCTAGGGACGTAGCTGCGTTGGAGCGTAGCGACAACGTGGACTGAAGGGTGGGTGGGCCACAAGCGCGGCTACGTGGCGTTCGCGCAATTCAAGCGCGGCCACGTGCAGCGATCGGCACTGGCGCCGCGCAATTGCGGCGGCGGTGGGCCGCGCCGAGGATGGCCATAAGCGAAATTTGGATTTGATGCGCCCTCGGTCATGCCTTTTACGTGGCGCGCATTGAATTCCGCGACGCCCCAACCCGATCCGGCGCTTCCACCCAGCAGCCCAGCGGCTTCGCCATCGCGTCCGCCCGGTTTCAACCCGGGCCTCGTGCGGCCGCATGGAGATTCGATTTCCGAGTCGCGTCCGCCGTTCCCCTTGTTCGTGGACGATGTGCAACCGCCGCCCGCGCAATACGGGCGCGAGAGCTACACCACGCGTCCGCCGTGGATGGCGATGCAGCAGACTCTCATCGATGGGCGTTCGTTGACGGCCACTTGCACTGTGGATGGCGCGTCGCTGTCGCCGTTTCCCGTGGCGCCCGCCCCGTTGGGCGACGCGGATAATACCGCGGTGGTGCAAGCCGCGCGGATCTCAGCCGGAGAGGCGATCGAGGTGGCGCGTGGCGTGGCGGTAGAGGCTAGTTTGCAGATGGCGGCACCGCGACGGCGTGGCTCTGGCAGCGGCGCGTTCACCATGCTGTTCATTTTGGCCGCGAAATCCATCCCGGTGCTGTTAGTGCTCGGCGCGGGGGTCTACACCTACGGCTATTTTTTCGGCACTCCACCGTTTGTGGAGGCGATGCGGCGCAAGATCACGAGCGAGCCCGCGCCCGCCGTGGATGCCCGCGCGCCAAAATCCAAGGCCGGGCAAATGATGTTGCAAACCCGCGAGGTGGTCGCCGCCAACGACGCTCGCATCAATTTCGCAAACGAACTGGCGGAGGCGGGTGCCAACCTTGATGTGATGTCCGGCCCGGTCGCAGCCAATCCCAACGCGCCGATCGGGCGCGTGACGGCAGCCGTCATAACCTCGTCGCCAGCCACACGCACCCAAACCGCGCCGACCGCACCGGTTTCGCTTCGGTCGCAGCAAACACATTTCGGCTATGACGCCAGCTTGGTGGTGCCCGGGCGCGTGGATATGCCGTCGCCGGTCCGCCCGGCGGTGGCCTTTGTGATGTGGGTCGATCGCGTGCGGATCACCGGGCTTCGGGCCGCGGGTGATGAAAGCAAAATCATCGTGAACGATCTCACAGTCGTGCCCGGCGAGATCATCGATCACGCCCAAGGCATCGTGTTGGACGGCGTGGATATGACGACCGGGATCGTCCGCTTCCGTGACCGCACCGGCGCGATTATCGGCAAGCGTTTCTGATCGCCGAGCCCGCGCGCGCGTCCGGGGCCACCAACCGCGCTATTGACCAGACTGCCGCCACCGCTTCCGCTGCATCTGGATTATATGCCCAAGCCCTCTACTCCTCGCGTATTCGTCGCTCGGCCGTGCCATGATTGAAACCTTGCTCGAACATTTCCAGGGCTCGGCGTTGTCACTCTGGGGGCCGTTTATAATATTGCTGCTCTGCGGGCTGGGCCTGCCGGTGCCCGAGGATATCATCCTGATCGCTGCGGGCGTGCTCGGCCAAATCGACGGTCACACGTGGGTTTTTGTGAGTGGGGTCATGTATGCGGGGGTGTTGGCCGGCGACACGATGATTTTTTTCGCCGGACGCTTTTTCGGTTCGCGGCTGCTGGCGATGTCTTGGACGCGGCGGATGTTCTCCCCGGCCAAGCAGGCCAAAGTGGAGGAGTTTTTCCAACGGCGCGGCACGGCGGGGTTGTTTATCGGTCGTTTCCTGCCCGGGCTGCGCGCCCCGATTTTTTTCACCGCCGGCTCGATGAAGGTGCCGTTTCTTAAATTTCTCCTGCTCGATGGCACGGCCGCGCTGATTAGTGTGCCATTTTTCGTCTGGCTGGGCCACTGGCTGTGGAACCGCTTCCACGCTGACATCGAGAATTTCAACCGCGCCTTGGCGCGCACGCATTCCTATTCGCAGCTCGCGACCATCATCATCGCGGTGGTGGTGCTGACGCTTGTCCTGATCTGGCTGCGTCGGTCGCGGCAGAAGTCCTGAACCATCGCGGGATTGCATCGAGTCGGGTAGGGCCGGTAACCGGCGGCGGCCACGGCTATGCCTGCTTGGGCGAGCCCCTGGCAGACACGTTGAGTGACGGCGCTGTCCCGGCTTCCGCCAGTATGTGGGCAGCTACAACTAACACGGGACGAAGGTGAGTGCTGTAGCCCAAGCCGGTGGCCTGAAAACCAAAGAAAGCTGATAAGTGGGGCGCGAAGTGCCAAGCTGTCCGCGCTATGTCATCTTTTGCCACGGATTATGCCACACATGATGACGCAATCGGAGGTTGAGGCTCGGATGAAAAATCTGCCTAGTGATGGCATCGCCTGCTTCCCCAACGAGGATGGCGGCCATTTCGTGAAGCTGGACTTCTCAAATCTCACGAACGGCAAGTTTATTGATGCAATAAACACCGCGTATCACAAAACCCCTGAACTATCGGAACAAAATGGCATTATCGAAGCTTTTGGTAGTGTCCGAAGAGTTCAGCAAAAAGACGGATCATGGTAGGTGGTTGGGTGAAGAAGCCAAAAACCACCGATGAAGGAAAATACCATGACCCGTCCGACCAAGGACATGAAGGAAACGACGATA
>JADLBI010000041.1 GCA_020847775.1 Opitutaceae bacterium | reverse complement strand
CCTACAGTGGTTGCCGCGCGATGCGCCGCCCGCGCACCTACAACAACAAGGGCACCTTCGACGAATACCGCCGCCCCAAGCTCGCCGCTGCAGCCGTCCGCGCCGCCTTCCGCACCACTCGCGGACCTGCGGGAATTTGACTTTCCAAAGCCCGGTCGGGGCGTAAGGTGGATGCTTTATGCAGAAAACGTTCGTGATTTATAAACCCGATTGCATGCAGCAACGCCATGTCGGCGTGGTGCTCAGCCGCTTTGAAGCCGCGGGCTTCGACGTGGTTGGATGCAAGATGACCTGCTTGAGCGCCGCGTTGCTGCGCGAGCATTACGCGCATGTGGCCGACAAGCCGTTTTACCCGGAGATCGAGGCGTTCATGAGCTCGCGTCCGGTCATCATCATGGCGCTGCAAGGCGAGGGCATTGTGCAAAAGGTGCGCGACCTACTCGGCCCGACGGATTCACGCAAGGCCGCCAAGGGCACGATCCGCGGCGACTTCGGCACGGAGATGATGAAGAACGTCGTCCACGCGTCCGACAGCGACGAAAACGCCGGGATCGAACTCGCGCGCTTCTTCAAGCCCGAAGAAATTCACAGTCTCTGAGGTGTATTTGCCGGAAATCAAAAACCCGCCTGAAGCTCAGGCGGGTTTTTTTGTGCTGAAATTGGCACCCTCACGGGGAATCGAACCCCGGTTTGATCCGTGAGAGGGATCCGTCCTAGCCGCTAGACGATGAGGGCGTTGGGCTTGGGATGGAGCACTGTTGGCGTCGGGCGGATTTCGTCAAGCCGCATTCAGTAAAACAGTTTACGGTCGAGGCTGCGGTATTGGATGGCCTCGAGGAGGTGGGGCGACGCGATGTGTTCCGCCCCGGCCAGGTCGGCGATGGTGCGGGCGACTTTGAGGATGCGGTCGTAGGCGCGTGCGGAGAGGGAGAGCTGCTCCATGGCCTGTTGCAGCAAATCGCCCAGCGCGGTGTCGATCTGGCAATGCTTGCGAATTTGCGCGTGGGTCATGCGGGCGTTGCTGCCCACGCCGGTGGAGGCGAAGCGGTGTTGCTGGTGTTGCCGGGCGGCGGCGATGCGTTCGCGCATCGTTGCCGAGTCCTCACCGGGTTTGGCGGAGCGCAAGTCCCCGATGGAGAGCGCGGGCGCGTCAATGTGGATGTCGATGCGGTCGAGCAGAGGACCGCTGATGCGGGCGCGATAGCGCTGGATCTGCGCGGGGGCGCAACGGCATTCGCGTTTGGTGTCGCCGAGGTAGCCGCAGGGGCAGGGGTTCATGGCGGCGACGAGCATGAAGGCGCAGGGGAGGGTGACTTTGCCGGCGCTGCGCGAGATGGTTACATGGCCGTCTTCGAGAGGTTGCCGAAGCACCTCCAGGGCGGAGCGTTTGAACTCGGGTAGTTCGTCAAGGAAGAGCACCCCATGATGCGCCAGCGAAATCTCACCCGGGCCGGGAATCGCGCCGCCGCCGAGCAGGCCGACATCGGATATGGTATGGTGCGGACTGCGAAAGGGTCGCGTGCCCCAGGGGGCGTCGCCGGTGATGGTGCGGCCGGCGGCGGAGTGGATGCTCAATATCTCCAAATGCTCATCCAGGATCGGCGCGGGCATGATGGATGCGATGCGTTTCGCGATCATGGATTTGCCGGCGCCGGGTGGGCCGATCATGAGCAGATTATGATTGCCGGCCACGGCGACTTCGACGGCGCGGCGCAGGGAGTGTTGGCCTTTGATTTCCGAAAAATCGCCCGTCGCGGGATCATTGGCGATGCGCTCGGTCCCGGGACGCACGGGGAGCAGATCGGTTTCGCCGGTGAGGAACCGGTGCGCTTGATCGAGTGATTCCACGCGATAGACCCGCACACCCTCGACCAGGGCGGCTTCCTCGGCGGAGCGGGGCGGCAGCAGCAGACCGGTCTTGCCGAGCTTGCGCGCGAGTTGCGCCATGGCCAGGGCGCCTTTGATGGGGCGGGTCATGCCGGAAAGGCCAAGTTCGCCCGCGATGAGATAATCGTGGGGTTTGCGCACCGGAGTGAGCTGTTCGGTGGCGATGAGAATGCCAAGCGCGATGGGCAGATCGTAGAGCGGGCCTTCTTTGCGGACGTCGGCCGGCGCGAGATTGATGGTCATGCGCGTGAGCGGCATTTCGAATCCGCTGTTGTTGAGCGCGGAATGCACGCGGTCTTCAGACTCCTTGACGGCGGCATCAGGCAGGCCGACTAGCACCAAGCGCGGATCGCCCGATTCGCCCGCATTGACCTCGATTTGCACCGGCTCGGCCGCGATGCCTAGAAGTGCGGCGGAATCGATGGTGGCAAGCATGGGTCAGGTTTTGGGCGTCAGGCGCCGTTCGATTTTCGCAATGTTGGCTTCGATGGCCGCCAGATAGGGATTGGGGGCGTCGGGACTGGGGGGGGCCAGATAGCGGTAAACACCTTCGAAGTCTTTTTCAAGTTTTGGCAGGACCACCTTGCGCCAGAAGGCCGGGGTATTCCGACGGAGCGTGGCGGCGGATTTGAAAAAGCGATCCTTGGTCGGCACGTTGAAATAGTCGTAGGACTCCTTGAATTCGGCGAATAGGAAGCCGAGCTCGTCCGGATAATCCGGTGCCGCCATCTGGCCCAGATAGTCGGCGGTGGCGAGGGCGCAGCCGACAAACCGATCCACGGGCGAGTGAAAGACGAGATCCTGAATCTTGCTGGTCGGGCCGGTGCATTGGATTGCGCCGAGCACGGCTTGGATTTCCGCCCGATTGACCT
>JADLBI010000040.1 GCA_020847775.1 Opitutaceae bacterium | reverse complement strand
TCGCGCAGGTAGTTGCGCTCTTCGGCGGACAGGGTGCCTTTGGCGATCAATTCACGGTAGGTGTTGGAGAGTCGAAGTCGGGGGATGTAGTCGCTATTGAGCTTCACGACCCACTCGCCGGCGTCATCTTTGTAAACGGTCACATCGGGCTCGACGACGTGGTTGGTGTCTTCCCTGAAACGACGGCCCGGCGCGGGATCGAGCCGCCCGATGTGCTCAATGGCGATTTGGATGTCCTCGGGCGAGGCCCCGAGCTTGCGGGCTAACTCCGGGATGCGTCGGCGCGCGAGCAGGTCGAAATGGTCGCGCACCATCCGGGCCGCGAGGGATTGGCCACGGTCTTGGGCGGCGAGTTGCGCCAATAGGCAGTCGACGAGTGACTGGCTGCCAATGCCGGGGGGGTCAAAACTGCGCAGCACCGTGGCGGCGAATTGCATGTCGGCTAGCGGTAGGCCAGACTGCAGCGCCGCGTCGGCGAGAGACTGCTCGAGAAAGCCGCGTTCATCCAGGTTGCCAATGAGATATTCGATGGCTTCGTATTCACCGGGAGAGAGGCGCGCGGCCCCGGCTTGCTGTAGCAGGTGTTCCTGTAGTGACGGGGTGCTGACCAACGAATCGAAAAAGTGCTGCCGTTTGTCCGCGTCTTCGCTGGTGTGTTGCTGCGCGCCGCCGGCCTGGTTCATGTAGTCGCGCCAGTCCTCGTCAAGTTTGCCGAGGATTTCGAATTCCTTGGTGAAATCCAGTTCATCGCGCTGGGTTTCCTCGGGTGTGTCGGCAGGCGTCGCGTCATCCGCAGCCGGTGCGTCAAGGCTCAGGTTGTTTTCCGGAGTCAATTCCTCAAGGGTGGGATTACTTTGGAGCTCCTCCAGAATTTCGGAACGCAGGTCGGTGGCGGCAACCTGGAGGATTTTTAACGACTGCCGCAGCTGCGGCGCCAGCACCAGTGATTGGGTCTGACGCTGGCGTAGTTCGTGACTAAAGCCGGAACCGCTCATGTGCAATAAACCGGGATGAATTGCGCATGCTCAGGGGCGGGAGCCGTAAACGGGTGGACGAGAGTCTTTGTTTTCGACCGCGAACAGTTCCTTGAGATAGACACCGAGCTTTTCGATGGTGGGGCCGTAGCGGTCGCTATAGAGATAGAGCTCCAGATCCGTCATGAACTCGAAGGCGCTTTGATAACGGTGCTCGCGGTTGCGCGTGAGCGCCTTCTGGATGATGGCCTCGAGTTTGGCGTCGATTTCCGGACGCAGGGTGCCGAAGCGGGGGATGGGCAGTGTTTGGATGTTGCGTCGGGATTGGGCGCGGTCGAGGGCGCGGAAGATGTTTCGACCGAGCAACAACTCGGTTAGCACGATGCCGAGGGGAAATAGATCGGCGCGCGCGTCGGTGACGGCGTAGCTGGCTTGCTCGGGCGAGAGGTATTCGTCTTTGCCGGCGATGACCTTGCCTTCCTCGTTATACATCAGGTCCAGCGCCTTCGCGATGCCGAAGTCGGTCAGCTTCACGTCACCTTCATACGCCAACAAAACATTTTTTGGGCCGATGTCGCGGTGGACGATGTTCAGGTGTCGTCCGTCACGGTCGCATTTTTGGTGGGCGTAAGCCAGCCCGCGCGCCACGCGCGAGACAATGAAGGCGGCGAGTTCGACCGGAACGGCGCGGCCGAGGGCGAGATGGCGTTCAATGAATTGCTCGAGATTCACGCCGCGCACATACTCCATCACCATAAAGTATTGGCCATTGGCCATCCCGAGGTGGTAGGTTTGAACGATGCTGGTGTGGATGAGGTCGGCCACCAAGCGCGCCTCGCCGATGAAGTTCTTCTGAAATTCCGGGATGGATGAGTATTCCTCGCGGATGAGTTTGACGGCCACGGTTTTCCGGAAATTGCCGGCCCCGAGTTGGGCGGCCTCATAAACTAGACCCATGCCGCCTTCGGCGAGCTTGCGCACGAGTTCGTATTCGATCCCGTTGGAAAGTTGCTTGAGGTGTGCCACGCGCCGAGCAAAGTCGCTGGCCGAGGCAGTGGCAAGAAATACATCAAAGCCCGGCCCGATTCCTGCTACACAGATCCAATCACTGGTGCGCCAACCGTGTCCGAATTGTGGGCAGACTGTCGAAAACTCACGCCACCGCTTCGTGCAAGGCCACGATGCCGAAGGTCATGCCGATAGATCGCACGGTATGAAATCCCGCCGCGGAGAGCTCGCGGGTCAAGGCCGTGCGATTGGGGAATTGCTCGATGGTTTCGTTGAGATAGACGTAGGCGGATTTGTCGCCTGTGACGACTCCGGCCACCGTCGGAAGGATGTGCCGCAGATAGAAAAAATAGAGCGGCCGAAACCAGGGTTGTGGTTGGGAAAATTCCAAAACATAGAGTCGGCCGCCCGGCCGCAGGACGCGCCGCAATTCCGCCAGGCAGCGGTGCCGATCCGCCATGTTGCGCAGGCCAAACGAAATCGTGGCGGCGTCAAAACCGGCGTCAGGTAAGGGCAGGTTCAGCCCGTCGCCCTGCTGAAACGACACCTTGATATAGGCTCCGTCACTGGCGGCCTGCTGCTTGGCCACGGCTTCGTCCAACATGGGTTGGCAGAAATCCATCCCAACTATCTTGTTGGCGTAAAATAACTTGTTGCTAAGGGCAAAGGCCACGTCGCCACTACCGGTCGCCAAGTCGAGCACTTCACGCGGGCTATGGCGGTCCACTGCGCACACCAACTGGCGTCGCCACCACAAATCCATGCCGCCGCTCAGCAAACGGTTGGCCACGTCGTATTTGCGGGCAATCCGGGCAAACATGGAGTTGACGGCGATGGGATCAGGCATGGGCGAGACAATGTCTCACAAGAAATTGCGGCACTTACGAGTCATATTCGTTGACGCAATCATAGAACTGGTAGAGCCTTAAGCAGTCCCCGGAAGAACTCAGCGAAAGGAAAACATCATGTCCAACAATCTCACGAAGCGAGAAATCGTTCTCGAAATCTACAAGAAGACGGGCTTCCCCCAAAAGCAAGTGGTCGATACAGTGCAATTGACGCTGGACATCATTCAGAAAGCGCTGGCTCAGGGGCGCAATGTCGAGCTGCGCAATTTCGGCGTGCTCGAAGTGCAGGTGCGCAAGGCCCGCATCGGCCGCAATCCGAACAAGCCCGAAGCCACCGTCACCATCCCGCGGCGCGCCGTGGTCAAGTTCAAGTCCGGCAAGATCCTCAAGCAACAGCTTAAGAAGATCGACTTGGCGACGCTCACGCCTTCATCGGCGGACGCGGATGGCGATGGCGAGGATTAAGCACCGCGGGTAGCGCGTGACTTTCCAGCCGGAGCCAAGCGCTCCGGCTTTTTTACGACCAATTTTGAGGTGGCGTGCGTTCGCCCGGCTCCGCAACGTTGCCGGTCCCATGGCCAATTTTCAGACCTTGCCCGGCTTCCGCGAATTCTATCCCGAGGAATTGGCGCGGCGCGATTTCATCTTCCGCTTGTGGCGGCAGACGGCGGTGAATTTTGGCTTTGCGGAATACGACGCGCCGGTGCTGGAGCCACTCGAACTCTACAAAGCCAAGTCGGGCGATGAGATCGAGGGCCAGTTGTTCAACTTCACCGACAAGGGCGGGCGCGAAGTGGCGTTGCGCCCGGAGATGACGCCGACGGTCTGCCGCTTGGTCGGCGCCAAAGCCAACGCGCTCAAGCGCCCAATCAAGTGGTTCAGCATCGGGGAGTTTTATCGCTACGAGCGGATGCAAAAAGGCCGCGGGCGCTGCTTCTTTCAGTTCAACGCCGATATTTTTGGCGAACCCGGTCCGGAATCGGAAACCGAACTCATCGGCCTGCTCGTGCAGTGCCTGTGCTCGTTTGGCCTGACCGAGCAGGATTTTTACGTGCGCCTGAGCGACCGCAACCTGTGGTTTTATTACCTCGCCGCGCTCGGCTTGGACGACGCGCGGATTCGCGGCGTGCTCGGCGCGGTGGATCGCTACGAAAAATACGGCGACGATGCGTTCAAGGGTTACGCGGAACAGTTCGGCGCGATTGATGCCGAGCTAAAGGCCAAGGTGCTGGCGTTTCTCAAAATCAAATCGCTCGGCGAGTTGACGGCCGTGCTGGAACCTTTGGGC
>JADLBI010000039.1 GCA_020847775.1 Opitutaceae bacterium | reverse complement strand
GCTCGGTCCGCCCGACATCCTCGTCAACAATGCCGGCCTCATCCGCCGCGCCGCGTTCTTGGAGTTTTCCGACCAGGATTGGGACGACGTGCTCAACGTGAACCTGCGTGCCGCGTTCAAGCTCGGCCAGGATTTCGCCCGCGATTGGCGGCGGCGCGGCGTGCGTGGCAAGATCATCAACATCGCCTCGATGCTCTCGTTCCAAGGCGGCATCCGCGTCGTGTCCTACACCGCGGCGAAAAGCGCGCTGGCGGGGTTGACCCGCGCGATGGCCAACGAGCTCGCGCCGTTCGGCATCAACGTCAACGCCATCGCCCCCGGTTACATGGCGACCGACAACACCGCGCCGCTCCGCGCCGATCCAACGCGCAGCTCGGCGATCCTCGAGCGCATCCCCGCCGCGCGTTGGGGTGAGCCCGGCGACTTGTCCGGCGCGGTTGTCTTTTTGTCCGCTCCGGCTTCGGATTACGTCCACGGCGTCACCCTTCCAGTCGATGGTGGATGGCTCTGCCGCTGAGAGCCCCTGTTCCTTTTACCCAAATGAAACTCCTGCTCATCCGCGCCTGCCTGCTCGTGCTCGTGTTCATTTTGCCTGCCCGCGCGGAAAAGCTCCTCGTCACGGTCACGCACGACTTGGCGATCGCGCGTCCGGCGGAGACCATCACCGTGCCTTGGAGCGAGGTGAACAAAGCCTTGCCCGGCGCGTTACTCCAGCGGATCGCCGTCAAAGACTTCGCCGGCCGCGTGCTGCCTTATCAAGTCACCAACGTCGCGCCGCAGGCCAAGGATCCGCGAAACGAAGGCATCGCTTACGGCGTGCTCATCTTCCAGCACGATTTCGCCACTGGCGAAAAATCAGCGGTCTTCACGGTCGAGAAAACCGACACCGTCGCTCCCGTGTTTCCGGTCAAGGCCTTCGCCCGCCTCGTGCCCGAGCGACTCGACGATTTCGCTTGGGAAAACGACAAGCTCGCCCACCGCACCTACGGCCCCGCACTCGCCGCCCCCGCGCCCGCGGGCGTCGGCAAAGAAGTGCTCGTCACCAGCGGCCTCGACCTCTGGTGCAAGCGCGTGGACTACCCGATCGTGGACCGCTGGTATAACAAGGGCCACGACCACTACCACACCGATCAGGGCGAGGGCATGGACATGTATCAGGTCGGCCCTTCGCGTGGCTGCGGCGGCACGGGCATCTGGGACGGCTCGGCCCTGCATGTGTGCGGTAATTTCAAATCTGCCCGCGTGCTCGCCAACGGCCCCATCCGCGCGATCTTCGAGCTCACCTACGACACCTGGGCTGCCAACGGCATCTACGTTTCCGAGACCAAGCGTTTCATCGTGGATGCCGGCCACCAACTTGACCGCATCGAGAGCACCTTCACCGCCACCGGCAGATCGCCCGACCTGACCGTTGGCATCGGCCTGCACAAATCGCCCGCCGACCGCGGGCAGGACCCGCAAATCGCCATTTTGCGCGAGGAGGCCGCCGGGGTGCTCGGCCAATGGGTCGAGCAAAAATCCAACGGCGCGCTCGGCACCGCCGTCATCGTGCCTGTTGGCTTTGCCGGTTACGCCGACGATGATCGCAACCTGCTAGCCCTCGCCAAAACCACGCCTAGCCAGCCGCTGGTTTACTACGCCGGCGCCGCATGGTCCCGCGCCGGTGAAATCACGACGCAACAAGCCTGGGCCGCTTATCTCACGGCGATGGCCGCCCGTGTGCGCGCTCCGGTCAAAGTTATCCTCTCCACCGTCCCCTGAAGCCCGCTTGGGCAACCCGCTGTCACTATGAAAATTTTGCTCCGCCTGCTCGTGGTCGCCACCACGCTGGCCACCACGCTCGCCGGCGCCGAAATCCCCCGACAGTTTCAAGGTGCCACACCACTCGAGTGGTCGCGCCGTCTCGCCGATTCCGAGATGGCCAGATATGGCGATCAGCTCTTCCACGGCGGATCCAACCCGCGCGCGCGTTGGGATTACACCTCTTCGCTCCTCGGCCTCTCGCTCGTGAAGCTCGCCGACGCCACCGGGCACCGCGCCTACGCCGACTGGGGCGCGCAGACCGTCGAGAGCTTCATCAACGACGATGGCTCCATCCGCACCTACAAGCTGGCGGACTTCAATATCGACATGATTCCGCCGGGTAAGGTCATGCTCCTGCGCTGGGAGCAGGGCGTGCGCGACGCGAAGTTCCGCACCGCCATCGAGACGCTGCGCGAGCAGTTGCGGCTGCAACCGCGCACCAGCGAAGGTGGTTTTTGGCACAAGCTCCGCTACCCGCACCAGATGTGGCTCGACGGCCTGTTCATGGCCTCGCCCTTCCTCGCGCACTACGGCCAAGTCTTCGCAGAGCCCGCCATGTTCGACGAGGTGGCGAAACAGATCAGCCTGATGGACAAATACGCCTACGACGCGAAGACCGGCCTGTATTACCACGCGTGGGACGAAAAACGTGAACAATCCTGGGCGAACAAGCAGACCGGCCAATCCCAGAATTTTTGGAGCCGCGCCATCGGCTGGTATGGCATGGCGATCGTGGATTCGCTCGATTTTTTCCCGCCGACGCATCCCGAGGTCGAGCATATCAACGCCATTCTCCGCCGCGTCGCCGACGGCATCGTGCGCTGGCAAGATCCCGGGTCCGGCCTTTGGTGGCAGGTCACCGACCAGGGCGCGCGCGAGGGCAACTATCTCGAAGGCACGGCCTCCTCGATGTTCGTGTATATTTTGGCCAAGGGCATCAACCGCGGCTACCTCCCGCGCGAGACCTACCTGCCCGCGCTGTTCAAGGGTTACGAGGGTCTCCTCCGCGATCTCATCAAACCTGAAGGAGCCACCGGCCGAATCAGCCTCAAGCAGTGCTGCGCGGTCGCCGGCCTCGGTTACACCACCTCCGCCGGACGACCCCGCGACGGCTCGTTCGAATACTACATCAGTGAGCCAATCAGCGACAACGACCTCAAGGGCACCGGCCCGTTCATTCTGGCCGGCATTGAGCTGCAGCAGCTCGCCGATAATCCGGCGCCGGCCCCCATCGTCCGCGGCTGGGACGATT
>JADLBI010000038.1 GCA_020847775.1 Opitutaceae bacterium | reverse complement strand
CACCAAGTCGCGCCCCGCCGTGTCGCACTCATCCACCAGCGCAACGATCTTGGGATGGTCGCCCGCGGCCAGCGCTCCGGCCAGCGCGGCAATTTTTTCCGCCGCAACCAGACCATAAACATCCAGTACATCTGACTCCGTGATCTCGCTGCCGCAGAACGAAATCATCTGATCGAAAATGGACTGCGCGTCACGCATCCCACCGTCGGCCATGCGTGCAATACAGGCCAGCGCCTCGGGTGTGGCTTTGATTTTTTCCTCGGCCGCGATCCTTTCGAGGCGGCCGATGATCAGTTCCGGCGGGATAGGTTTGAGATCGAACCGCTGGCAGCGTGAGAGTATGGTCGGCAGCACTTTCTGCACGTCGGTCGTCGCAAAGACGAATTTCACGTGTTCGGGCGGCTCCTCCAGGGTTTTCAACAGCGCGTTGAAGGCTTGGTTGGAGAGCATGTGCACCTCGTCGATGATATAGACCTTGTACCTGCCCTGGCTCGGCGCGTAGCGCACATCGTCGCGCAAATCGCGGATCTGCTCAACGGAGTTGTTCGACGCGCCATCGATCTCGATCACGTCGAGCGAGGAGCCTTCCGTAATGGCCGTCACCACGGGATCGTTTACGTCGAAATCCACTTTCGGGCCACCTGTGCAGTTGAGCGCCTTGGCGAAAATGCGCGCGGTCGAGGTCTTGCCCGTGCCGCGCGGTCCCACGAACAGATAGGCGTGCGCGATGCGGTTGCGGCCAATGGCGTTTTTCAGCGTCCGCACCACATGATCTTGCCCCACCACATCGTCAAAGGTCTGGGGGCGCCACTTGCGGGCGATAACTTGGTAGGCGGTGGACATGCGAATGCGGAATGAAGATTGGGGAATGCGGATTGTTCAAGCCCGCACCTTGGCAAACCCTCTGCTCCACTCCGCGATCCGCCTTCGCCAATCCAACATAAAAAAGTGGCCAGGCACTCCACGGCACTGGGAGAACGTCGTTGCCGTTGCTACCTTCCGGTCCTGGCGGAGTTCACGCGTCTGCCCATGCATGGCACCTGGCCGACGCGGACCGTAGGCGCGATGTTCGCGCCTTCAACTGAAAACTGCGGATTTTCCGCAGTCCGGCCAAATTTAGCGCCGGGGCCCCTCCCGCGATGCTGGTTCACCAGGTGGACCGCCGTCAGCGGGGCGATCAGCGCGCAAGATGCGGGTTTGTCTCTCGCGTCTCCAGCGTTCGCGCATCTCCTGCTTTATTTTTTCCAGGCGCACTTTTTGTTCGGCGGTCAACAGCTGCTCAATCCGTGTATTCATTTCTTCACCTGCCGCCACAGTCGCTTTGAACCCCTCGCCCCTCAATCGACGCAGTTCCGTATCGGTGGCGCGCACGATTTCACGCACACGCGCCCGTTGCTCATCAGTTAGCCCTAGACGTTCGACATAGCGCTTCATCGCCATGGGTTCGAAGCGGTCCATCGTCCGTCTTTCTCGCGCATGCTCCCGGACCAACCGCAGCGACAGCACTCCGCCAATAACACCGCCCGCGATGAAAACACCGAGAAAAGCAACTATGACTTTCCATGTCTTATTCATCGGCGTTCACCCCCAAAACGATGGCCGCGGGATCATCCACACTGAACAATGTATCATCATTCGCCGCACCCACGGAAGGCACGGCCACATGCGTGGCCAGAGCCAACACTGCGGCCAGTCCGGCGATCCCCAACGCCCTTAGTGCGAATCGCTCAACCAAAGTGCCACCCAACCCGCGCACGTCAAGCGCTCGCGCCGCCACCCGACCAGAAAACCCATAGGGGATGATCACGTCGCTCGGTGGTGGCACCTGCCGGGCCGCAGCCGTCAACTTACGCCAGATTTCATCGGACTGACTCATGATGCTTCCTTTCGTTCTAAGTGCTCAAACAGCTTGCGCAACTTTCGTCTCGCGCGAAACGCGCGCACCTTGACCAAGGGCGCGTTCCAACCAGTGCGCTGGCCGATCTCGGCAACGCTCAATTGTTCCAAATCCATCAGCCGAATCACGAGTTGATCCTCCGGCTTTAGCTGACCAAGCAGCTTTTCCACTAATTCGCGCGCGGCCATAGCGTCATCCGGCCCGGTTGCATCGGCGCTCGTGGCCACCCGATCTAGAAACGCGGCCTCATCCTCGGATAAATCCGCCCAGCGGAATTCCGGCCGACGCCGTTGCGCACGCAGATGGTCGATGCAGGTCGTCACCGCGATGCGCGACACCCAGTGTGTCAATGGCACTGTGCCATGGAATTGGTCGAGCCGGACGAACATTTTCATAAAAACCTCCTGCGCGAGATCCTCCTCCAACACACGCCGAGGCAAGTGTGAGCGCACGATTTTAATGACCAAGGGATACAGGTGTTCGACGAGTTCGCGCGCCGCCGACTGGTCGCGATCCCGCACCCGCGCCAGACAGGCGGGCAAGTCGAAAGGCGCGTCGGCGTCAGGCATGGCGCGATGGAAACGAGATCATACACAACACACAAGACGCGCGCGCGACTCACCGGTTACATTTCAACATGACAGGACCGGGAGCTTGACGGCGCGGCGGGCCCAACCCTACCTTGGCCACCCTCCATGCGAAACTGGCCGCAGGCACTCCGACTTAGCACCGCGCACGATCTCTGAGTCGCCCGCATGGGTGATCGTGCGTCCGAGTCTTTGCCCGCCCCCGCTCAGCGGTGATTCCCTTGACTGCCAACCTTATCCTGTTTCGCCATGCACTCTCCCGCCCAACCCAAGTATCATCCCTTTCCGCCCGTTAATTTGCCCGACCGTCAGTGGCCCAACCGCACCCAGACCAAGGCCCCCATCTGGTGCAGTGTTGACCTGCGCGATGGCAACCAAGCGCTCGCCCAACCGATGAGCGTGGACGAGAAACTCGAATACTTCGACCTGCTGGTCAAAATCGGCTTCAAGCAAATCGAAGTCGGCTTTCCTTCCGCCTCCCAAATCGAATTCGATTTCTGCCGCCGCCTCATCGAGGAAAATCGCATTCCCGACGACGTCTCGATCCAGATCCTCTGCCAATGCCGCGAGGAATTGATCACGCGCTCGCTCGAAGCCCTGCGCGGCACCAAGCATGTCGTTTTCCACCTCTACAACTCGACCTCGCCCGCCCAGCGCAAATACGTCTTCAACGCCGACCGCGCCGCCATCGTTAAAATCGCGACCGACGCCATCGCGCTGCTGAAAAAACACGGTGCCGCGCTCATCGCCGCCGGCACCAGCCTGCAGTTGGAGTATTCGCCCGAGAGCTTCACGAGCACCGAGCTGGATTTCGCGTTGGAGATCTGCGAGGCCGTCACCGACGTCTGGCAGCCCACGGTTGAAAACAAAATTATCCTCAACCTGCCCGCCACGGTCGAATACGCCACGCCCAACATCCACGCCGACCAGATCGAATGGATGTGCCGCCACCTCACGCGCCGCGATCGCACGATTGTGTCGTTGCACACCCACAACGACCGCGGCACCGGCGTCGCCGCCACCGAACTGGCCATGCTCGCCGGCGCGGACCGCGTCGAAGGCACGCTCTTCGGCAACGGCGAGCGCACCGGCAACCTCGACATCGTCACCGTCGCGCTGAACCTCTACACCCACGGCATCGAACCCGGGCTGGATTTTTCCAACATCAACGAAATCCGGGAGGTTTACGAACGCTGCACGCGCTTGGAAGTGCCGCCACGCCAACCCTACGCCGGCGAACTCGTCTTCACCGCCTTCAGTGGTTCACACCAGGATGCGATCAAGAAATCGTGGTCTGTGCAAAAGCCCGGCCAGCCATGGGACGTTCTCTACATCCCGGTCGATCCCGCCGACATTGGCCGCAGCTATAAGGCGATCATTCGCATCAATTCCCAATCCGGCAAAGGCGGCGTCGCCTATATCCTCGAGCACGAATACGGTTTCGACCTGCCCAAGGCGATGCATAAGGAAATCGGCAAGCTCATCAACGACTTGGCCGACACGTCCGGACGCGAGCTCACGTCCGCGGAAATCCACGCCACCTTCCAGCGCGAATACCTCGACCGCGCCACGCCGGTCGCGATCAAACAGTTCAAGACCGCCGAAACCGACAGCGCCGTGCATTGCGCGGCGACCGTCATCATCGACGGACAGGCACACGCCGTCACCGCCGAGGGCAACGGCCCAATCGACGCGTTCGTGCGTTCACTCGCCGGCACGGGTCTGCCAAAGTTCGAGGTGCAATCCTACTCCGAGCACTCGCTCGGCAAGGGCGCGGAAGACAAAGCCGTGTCTTACATCCAGATCAAGACTGACCGCGGTCTCACGCTCTACGGCGCCGGCACCGACACCAATATCGAGCTGGCCTCCATTAAGGCCATCGTCAGCGCGCTCAACCGCGTGCTGGCTAAAGGTGCCTGAATCGCTCCTTGACAACCAGACCAGACCAAGTCTGGTCTGTTTGCTATGAATACCATCAATATTCAAGCAGCCAAGACTCATCTGTCGCGACTGGTTGAACAAGCCGCTGCGGGCGAGGAGATTGTCTTAGCCAAGGCGGGTAAACCCAT
>JADLBI010000037.1 GCA_020847775.1 Opitutaceae bacterium | reverse complement strand
GGCTTTGTGAGCGCGGGCATGTTGACCACCATTCAAGCCACCGGTGTCATCATTGGCAGCAGCGTCGGCACCACCTCCATGGGTTGGATCATTTCGCTACTCGGCCTGCAATACAGCCTGAGCGCAATCTCCCTTCCTCTCATTGGCGTGGGCGCGCTTATGCGACTGATACTGAAGAATCGCGCCTCTGTCTTCGGTCTGGCGATTGCCGGGTTTGGCTTGATGTTCTTCGGCCTCGAAACCCTCCAGCAAGGGATGGAAGGCATCTCCGCCCACGTGCGGCCCGAGGCTTTTCCCCAAGCCGATTGGTCGGGACGTATACTACTCATGCTGGTTGGCATCGCGCTCACCGTAGTGATGCAATCCTCTAGCGCCGTCGTGGCCACCGCGATCACCGCCTACCACACCGGTTCGCTGGATTTAGCCCAATCACTGACCATTGTGATCGGCGCCAGCATCGGCACCACCGTCACCACCCTGCTGGTCTCGATCGGGGCCAATGTACCCGTCCGACGCACCGCGCTCGTGCACATCCTGTTCAACAGTTTCGCCAGCCTGCTCGGGTATGTGCTACAACCAGCCTTCATCGCGCTGCTGGTGTGGCTCACCCCCCAGCCCGGAGCATGGGCCATAGCGGCGTTTCACACGGCGTTCACCCTTGCCGCCGCCTTGCTCGTCCTACCGGCGGTCGGACAAGTCTCCACCTTCATCACCCGGCTAATCCGCGATCCTGCGCCGGATGCGGCCCGGCATTTCGACGATACGCTCGTGCAAGTGCCCGAAGTCGCGCTTGAGGCGCTGCGCCGCGCCTTGTGCAGCATCGGCGCGGACGCCGCCGCGTGGATTCGCCACCATGCCGACGGCCGCGGATCCACCCCGCCAACCTCCCTCACGGCGGTACGACGAGAGCTCGACGAATGCCACGATTTTCTCACTCGCATCCCCGCCACGGTGCCGGTGCACCAACACGACGCCAACCCCCGGCTCTCGGTCGTACACGTTATGGATCATCTCGATCAAATCATAAGCGAAAGCACCGACATCGCCGCCATACCGACGGCCGACATCTCCGGACGCCTCACAACCGCCTCAGCCCACCTCCACACGCTGCTCGCGGCTTTCGACCGGGTCGTGAGCGCAACACCCGATGCCACCGCCCTGCCTGAAATCAAAAAACAATCCGCCGCGCTCGCGGCCCTGCGCCGCACCGGGCGACACGCGTTGCTGCGCGAAACCGCCGAGGCGCAACTGACTCCCGCCGAGGCCGACCGTTTGCTCGACGCCGTGCGTTGGATGGACACCTCGGCCTACCACCTCTGGCGCATTGGCCACCACTTGCAACAAGCCGCGGGCGAGACCCCGCACGCCTAGAATCGCCCGGCCCAGCGCCGCTTCAAATCCGCCGCGATGTAACACGCGTCGCGCCACACGTCGGGGAAACACGACAAACCGTAAGCTGGCGCGGCGTTGCCCAGTTCGGGGCACACGCAGATTTCACGAATGGTGCCGTTCGCGCGCAACCAACCAAACAGCTCACTGACAAACTCGCCCCACAATTCGTATTCCGGCGTCGGCCTCACGCCATCCAATGTCGCCGGGATTTGGCAATGATGCCCGGTGAACGGCCGCAAATGAAAGCGCCCGCAGCGCGCCAGCACATCCGGCCGCTCATTCAACTTCGGCCAATACGGCGCGGCGAAGTGCCGCACCACCGCGAAGTGCGAATGATCGAGACACACCGGCAGCGCCCCGCCGGTCTTTTCCTGAAACGCGTCGCACAACGCCCACATCCGCTCCGGTGTCTCGGTAAACGTGTCGCGGTGCGACTCGATCGTGACGCCAACCCCTGTCGCCCGCGCCGCCGCGATCACGGCCTCCGCCACCGTCACCGCCTCGGCTAGCGGTGTGTCCACGTCGCAAAGCTGGATCGTCGCATGCTTCGCGCCAAGCCCGGCCGCCTGGTTGAAATACGCCGCCGCATCATGCTCCGCGCCGAGACTGCCCATCGCCCAGTATTCAAGGTCGCCCCGCTCTGCGAGTTCCGCGCGCGGCGGCGACATGATGCCGTCAAAACCCGCCGCGCGAATCGCCGCGAATTTTTCCGCCCACGTCCACTCGCCCAGCTTGCTCGGATACTCGCGCAACGACCACGCGGTGGCAAAAAGGCGCAGCTCGGTATTGAAACTCATCGCCGCATTTTGGCCTCCGCCAGCCGGTCGATCAGCACCGCGACGTAGGACGTAAACCCGTGGTCACGGCTCGCACTCGCGTCGAGCATCTCCCACAGCGTCCCGGTCTGCCGCGCCATCGGGGCAAAGCTTGCCAGCAGTTCACGGCGTGCCGCGGCAAACTCGCCCGCGTCAATCAATAGCTCCAGCCGCAGCAGCTTGCCGACAAAGGCGTTGGCCGGATACAGCCCGTTGTATTCGGTCCGCACCAGACGACGCCAAAGCGCGGGTTCTTCCGTCGGCGCAAGTTGGCCGGTGAACCAAGCGTAATACTGGCAGACCTCGCTGGCATTGTCCGTCACGGTCAAGTTGCCGTCCTTGGCGCGGATCGCGTTGTCCACGAAGCGCCCGTCGCGCCAGGCCAGCGCGCGCACCGCGGCGTTCACTCGGTCCGCCTTTTTCGCCAGTCGTTCGTCACCCAGCAGGCGTGACGCCGCGCGCAGTGTCGCCGCGTAAAGCATGTTCGTCGGGAAATTCACGTCCTGCGTGAAATCGTTCGCCTTGGACCACTCGACGAACACCCAGCTCTCCAATTTCTCCAACAAACCGTGTTCGTTCTCGAATTGGCGGAAGTAGTTCACGAGCCCGCGCACGCGCCGCTCGATCAACGGCCGCCAGTCCTTCGGCAAACGCCGCTCGCGCCGCGCCTCGTCAAGCTGGATCACGAAGAACATCGACCAATTCGGAATAAATTGTCCCTGCAGCGGCTCGGCCGGATAGCACATCGGCACCATGCCCCTCGGCAGACCGTTAAACTTCGCGGGCCGCAGATAGTTTTCCAAAAACGCGCGCTCAATCGGGTTGTCCCCGCATAAATGCCACTCGGCGCGCGCGGTGAAGAGGCTGTCGCACAGCCAGCCCGCGCGCTCGCGCGAAGGGCAATCCATGAACACGTCGAGCGCGTTCTGCCGGAACGTCGCCACCGCCGCGCGCCGCACCATGCGCTCCACCGTGGGCAAGTTTTTTGGCCCGTCGCCGATGGCGTGCCCATTGCGAAAGCCGATCAGCCGCACGTCGGAAAAGCTTACCTCGCCCTCCCACACAAGGACTTGCAAGTGCCGCAAGGTGTGCGGCTCAAACGTCATGAAATCGAGCGGCGCCCCGGCCGCCAGCTCGATCCGGATACCGTTCACGAGCGCCGCTTTCGTCACCCCGATATGCCCGTCGGTCAGCGCCTCGTCGAACAGCAGCACGAGCCGCGCGGGCTTGGTCGCGCGCAGTTTCGCCGCGAGAAACCCGGTGTGGATCGCGCCGAAATCAAATAGCCGCCACTCTCTCGCCTTGAGCGTGAACGCGCCGCTCCTGGCCAATTTCCCCGCGCCTTGGTCGCGCCACCGCAAACCCGCCAGCAAGCCGAAGAACGGCCATTCGATTTCACCCAGCGGCCAGCCGAGCGAGGTCTTCGGCACATCACTCACGTAGGTCATCGGCGTGTAGGCCGCGGCACTTTGTGAACTGTGGCTCGCTTTGCCAAATTTGACGCGAGCGGCGGGCCGCAACACGGGAAATTCCGGTAGGTCCATGCCGCGTCTCAGCCAAGTCCGCGCATAGCTCACTCGTCCCAATGGCAGCGGCGCGCGCGGCGCATAGCCATACGCCAGCCAGAAATTTCCTTCGGCCGAAAACCGGTAGGCCTCGCTGAAACCGCGCTGATAACTGTAGCGCTCGCCGCGTTGCACGCGTTCCTCGCGGCGTTCCGCCACAAAACCGCCACCCCGCGCGGCCGTGTGCGCGAGCACTTTTCTGCCGACGACCAACTCGGCGCAGCAAAACGCCGGTTCGTGCGGCGCCACAAAATTGGGCACGCCGTAATCGGAGACTTCGATCACCAGCTCGATCACCCCAGTAGACGGAGACGTCAGCACGTGTTCATCCACGCGCGCGTGGTGGTGCCCCGTGCGCGCCGGGCCGTGGCCCGCCAGCTCACCATTAACCCAAAGCCGGTAAATCGTGGCCGCGGCCAGCCGCAGGGTCGCCCGCGACCTGGCCTTGAGTTCGACGCGAGCGTGAAAACTCACCCACGTGTTCATTTGTCCGGCCAGACCTTGCGGCCAGACCGGTTGCGCCTTGGTGAAAGCAGTTTTGGAGATCATCGGGGAATTTGAAACTGACAGGATTCCCTTCGTGAAATCACGCCCAATGTGCTTCAAACATTCATCCCATTGAAGGTAGGGTCGGACCGCCGGGCCGACCACAGCGGCGTGGCGTGAAACCTGTGTTCTTCATGGCGGGCCTGGCAGTCCCGCCCTACCTCACCCCGCCCGGCGCAAACTCAGCACCAGCGGCAACATCAACAACGGGGCCAGTGCGGAAACCGCCAGCCCCCAGTGCAAATCCGACTTGTCCGCGACCCAGCCCACGAGCCACGGCATGAAGATGCCGCCGAGATTGCCGAAGGCGCCGAGCATCCCATACATGCTCGCGCCGCCGTCCGGATAGCGGTCCGCCGTCACGGCCAGCATCGTCGGCCACAGACAACTGCCCGTAAAGCCGACTAGCACACACGCGATCAGCGCAAACATAGGAATCGGCAAAAACGAGCCGGCGATAAACAGCACGACGGAAAAGCCGCAGCCCAAGGCCATGATTTGATACGCGTTCCAACGCGCCTCGGCCGCGCCCACAACCATCCGCCCCGCCGCCATCGCCACCGAAAACAGGAGCAACGCCACGCCGCCCAGCCACGCCGGATAACCGAGCGCCGTTTCCGTGTAAGCCGGCAGCCATTGCGACATACCGGCCTCCGTCGCACCGCCGAGCAGAATCGCGATCAGCGCCACCCAAAACCAACCGCGCCGCATCAGCGTGCGCAGCCTCAAGCGGCCGCCCTCAACATGCAGCGAAGGGAATCGCAATGGCGCGAAGGCCACGAGCAATCCGAGTGGCAGCACCATCAACACGAAACAGGTTCCGCGCCACCCCAAGCCCGTGACCAGCGCCACCGTGCCGATCAGAATCGTGACCACCGCGCCCACGCAGTAGAACGAATGCAGCCAGTTCATCGCCGCCGCGCGACGCGTGGGATTGAGCGCCGCCACCACCGGACTCAACACCATGTCGAGAATGCCCGCGCCCAGCCCGAGCGAAAACAAAGCCGCCGCCAGCAGCGCATAGCTGGGCGCGAGGGCCGCGCCGATGAGGCTGATCGCGATGAGCGCGTTGCCCAGTTGCACAAACGGTTTCGCGCCCAACCGGTCGGCCAGCGGCCCGGTGACCAGAATACCCGCGACCAAGCCGCCGAACGCGCACGCGCCGAGCCGACCGAGCTATTCCTGCGTCAAACCCGCCTCGCCGCCGAAAAGCTCACCGATCGTCGTCAGAAAAACCGGCAGCAGATTGAGCCCGATGGACAGGCTCATCATCGCCAGATAGGAAAGATTCGTCAGCAGACGCGGCGCAACGTTCATGAGTGGCGCGAGAGCGGAGCCAGCGCGGGCCGGAAAAGCAATGGCGATCCGCGAGTCTCAAATGGAGGGCGGGGTCGCTGACCCGCCAACGAATGTCCAGAATGCAAAAGGCGGGATCAGCGGTCCCGCCCTCCATCAATTTCTCCCCGCCAATTTGCCATCCACCCACGATGCGCTTCCTTACCCGTCATGAGCGCCAACGCCCAATTCCCCGATGAAAACACCGCCGACGGTGAATTTGCGCGACAGGAGGACGCGTTTGGACAATGGGTGCGGCGCGACGGCTCCACGCCGTTCACACCCGCACCCGGCCGTTATCACCTCTACGTTTCCCTCGCCTGCCCCTGGGCGCATCGCACCTTGATCGTGCGCCGTCTCAAAGCACTCGAAACCGCCGTCAGCGTCACGGTGGTCGATCCAGTGCGCGACGAACGCGGTTGGGCCTTTCGCGACGGCGACGGCTTCACCACCGATCCAGTCAACGGCTTCAATTTCCTCAGCGAAGCCTATCTCGCCAGCGACCCCGCCTACCGCGGCCGCTGGACCGTCCCCGTGCTCTGGGACAAGGAGACCGGCCGCATTGTCAACAACTCCGAGGACGACATCTGCCGGATGTTCAACGACGAGTTCACGCCCGGCACTGAGGCCACGCCCGACCTGTTCCCCGCGCGCCTAGCCCACGAACAAGCCGCGCTCAGCCAGTTGATTTACGAACGCGTGAACAACGGCGTCTATCGTGCCGGCTTCGCCACCAAGCAGCCCGCCTACGCGCGCGCCGTGCGGAAACTGTTCGAAACCTTGGACACACTGGAGGAACGCCTCGCGCGCCAGCGTTTTCTCCTCGGCCCCGCACCGGTCGAAACCGACTGGCGGCTATTTTGCACGCTCGTGCGCTTCGACGCGGTTTATCACGGGCACTTCAAGTGCAACCTCCGTCGCATCGTCGATTACCCCAATCTGCAGGGCTACTTGCAGGACCTGTATCAACAGCCCGGCATTGCGGCCACCGTCAACCTCGACCACATCAAGCGCCACTACTACGCCACGCACACCGAGATCAACCCGACGCGAATCGTGCCACTCGGCCCCATCCTCGACTTCGCCGCGCCACATGGCCGCGCCGAGGCACTTGTCGAAGGTTGAACGTATTCTTTCCGCCTCAACCGCACCAGCCGACCAGCCGCTTGCGGCCTAGGCGTGCCGCCCATGAAAGTGACATGTGGCCCGTGATACGTGACAAACGAACCGCGTAGGCGCTGCCACTTGATGAAGCGCGGTTCAGCCCAGCACCTCGGCGTGCACCTTCACCACGCAGTCGCCGATGTAGTCGGCGTCCTCCGTCGTGTAGAGCCAACCCAGCGGCAACGCGATCCAGCGCTTGGTCAACGCCTCGGTGCGTGGAAAATCCTCCGCGCGATAACCCGGCGCGGGCCACTCCTTGAACTCACGGAAAGGCGATAGCGCCGGATGGTGCGCCAGCCCGGTCTTCACGTATTCACGGTTGTATTGCCCATAGGTGCCGGTGCGCGCGCCGCAGTTCACGTTGAGCGCGTTTAGCTTTGCATGAAACGCCGCCACCTTGTCCGCGTCATCCAACAACAAATAGATCTCGAAGCCGAAATCACCGTCCGCATCCGGCACCCGCCGCAACGAGAGGCCCGGCAGTCCGCTGATTTTCGCCAGCACGCGCGATTGTAGCGCGCGGCAATGCGCTTTGATCGTCGGCACCTTCCGCAACTGGGCCAGCATCACCGCCGCGGAAATCTCGCTCATGCGAAACTGACCGCCCGAAAACGCCGGCTCACGCGGCGCCGCGATCGCGGCATGATACGGCCGGTAGTTGCCCAAATCGTGCAACCGCACCGCGCGCTCGTATATGCGCTGGTCGCGTGTGACGAGCATGCCGCCTTCGCCGCACGTCGCGGTCTTATTGTATTGAAAACTGAAGATCGCGACATCGCCCCAACTGCCGACCTGCCGGCCCTGATACGTGGTGCCGAGCGATTGCGCGCAATCCTCGACCACGAAAAGCCCTTTGCGATGCGCCGCGAGCACGAGCTTGTCCATCTCGGCGGCCACGCCTTGGTAGTGGATCACCGACACAGCCTTGGTGCGCGGCGTGACCAAGCGGTCGAGCTCTGCCAGATCGAGATTCAACGTGTCGTCAATTTCGCACAACACCGGCCGCGCGCCCACCCGCACGATCGCGGTGAAACACGACACCCAGCTCCACGCCGGCACGATCACCTCGTCGCCCGGCCCGAGCCCGATCGCCGCATAGGCGACCTCGAGCGCGGCCGAGCCGCTCGTCACCGCCAGCGCATAGCCGGTGCCGATAGAATCGCGCATTTCATTTTCCAACTGCGCCACCATCGGCGGGGGCGACTGAGGGTTCAGCCCGTAGTAACGGAACGGCTCTTTGCGCCGCAGCACATCTAGCACGAGCGTTTCTTCTTCTTGGCCGTAGGCATTGCAGCCGAGGCCGGGAACAGGGCGGGGACGGATCATGGTGATAACGCCCGGCATCATTCACGGACCGCGCGACGCACGGCAAGCGCGCGTTGAACGTGGCTGCTGGAAAGCAATTGCGCCGCCACGCCCGTCTGCCTTTAGTCCCGCGCAGATTCCGCGTCCACCACCCCATCCATGCCCCCAACCGTTCGCGACCTCGGCATCCCTATCAAAGGCGTGAGTTGGGCGCGCCTCCACCCCGGCGCCACCGCCGACGGCCGCGCCTCGCTCCTCACTTCGATGAGCCAAAACAACGGCGGCCTCTTCGTGTGCGACATCAACCTCGAGACCGGCCATTGCGCGCAGTTTCCCGTTCACGACCGCGTTAACTCCACCTTCTCCACCGCTTCATTCCGTTCCCTCCTCACGGGCATCCTTTACATCGCCTCCGGTTGGGACGGCCACCTGCATCGCTTCGACGCCAACCACCCCGAGCGCGGCCTCGAAGACCTCGGTCGCATCCACGATCTTCCCGGCGACGTCGCGCCGCTCGGCATCGGCGAGAGCCCCGACGGCACGCTTTGGATCGGCTCCTATCCCGGCGCTCGCCTCACAAAATACGATCCCACCACGGGCCAGTTCACCCACTTCGGCAACAAGGACGACGTGGACAACTATCTCTACCCGCTCGCGGGTGACGACGGCTCCGTCGCCGGCATCGTCAAATTCGGCCGCCCGCATCTCCTCATCTTCGATCCGCGCACCGGCGAACACCGCGAGGCTGGTCCTTGCGTCACCGACGCATCCGACAAAACCCAATTCCTCAAATTCTTCAAAGGCTCCGACCGTCGGCTCTATCTCGATTCGCACGCCGGCAAATTTCGCGTGGATGGCATGAACCTCGCGCCCGTGGACGAGCTGCCGCCGCCGCTCCCCGGCGTGCACGCCACCTACAAGCACGCCTACCAAGCCCCGCTCGAAATGCCCGGCGGCTGGACCGCGCACTTTCTCGACGACAACATCAACGGCGCGGGCACGCCACGAAACGTTCTCCTCACCAACCGCGATCCGCTCGTGCCCAGCCGCCGCCTGCATCTCGATTGGATCGGCGGCGGTTCCAACCTGCATCTCATCACCGTCGGCCCCGTCGGCGATCTCTGCGGTTCGAGCTACATGCCCAACCGCCTCTTCCGCTCCAGCCTCGGCGGCGCGGAAATCTCCGACCTCGGCGAGCACACCTTCGCCGGCGGCGAGGCCTATTCTTCCGCCGTGCTCGATGGCAAACTCTACCTCGCGTCCTACCCCGAGTCGCGGCTCTCGGTTTACGATCCCGCCCAGCCGCTGCAGTTCGGCGTCGGTCCCGCCGACAATCCGCGCGACCTCGGCCGCCTCGACGCCATCGGCTTCCGCCCCAACGTCCTGCTCACCACACCCGACGGCCGCCTCTGGATGGGCTCGAGTCCCGACTACGGCCTCTATGGCGGACCGCTCGCGTGGTTCGACCCCAAGAGCGGCGCGAAAAAATCCCACCGCGTGGCCGTGCCCGACCTCTCGCCCGCCTCCGGTCTTTATCTGCCCGCGTTGCATCAAATTTTTCTCGGCCTCAGCATCGAGCCCGGCACCGGCATGCCCGTGAAACCCGAGCGGCTCCACGGCGCCTTCGCCCTCTGGGACCCGGTGAAGGACGAACTCGTCTGGACGGGCGATCTCGGACTCGACGACCTCGCCTGCGTCGTCTCGCTCGCGCCCGCCGCCGACGGCCTCGTTTACGCGCTCATCGGTCGCGGCGACCACATCCTCACCGCTGGCGCGCCGGAAATCCGCCCGCGCCTCGCCCTGATCGACCCCGCCAAGCGCGCCGTCGTGGCCTCCGCGTGGCTGCCCGAGGATTTCGGTCCGCTCTCGTGGCACGGCTACCACTCGCTGCGCGTCGGCCCCGGCGGCGTCGTTTACGGCGCCACCGGCTACTGCGTGTTTCGCATTCAGCCCGGCACCTGCGACGTCGAGCGCGTGTGGCAACTCGACCAACCCAAAAAACGCGCGGGCACCGTCTGGCTCACCGCCTCCTCGCCCAACGTCATCGACGTCGTCGGCCCCATCGTTGGCCACCAATTCTACTTCGCCACCGGCTGGCGCCTGCGCGCGCTCGCCCTGCCGGCATAAAACCAGGATACTTAATCGCCGATAACCGCTTCTTCGCGCTCATCCACATCCGCGCTCATCCGTGTAATCCGCGGTAAAAACCCTCCTTCATGACCGCCACTCCCTCCTTCTCCCAACGCATCACCGTGCGCGACCTCGGCGTGCCGGTCAAAGCCGTCAACTGGATCCGCCTCCACCCCGGCCGCGGAGCCGACGGCCAGCCCTCGCTCCTCGCCACCATGGGCCAGAACAACGGCGGGCTCTTCGTCCTCGATATCGATCTCGCCACGGGGCGTTGCCGCCAGTTCAACGCGCCCGCTCCACTCCAACAGTATCCGATTAGCGCCATCCGCAGCCCCAGCACCGGCATACTTTACATCGGCTCGCATACCGACGGCCATCTTCTGCGCTACGATGCCACCCAACCCGAGCGCGGTCTCGAGGACCTCGGCGTCATCGACGGCGACCAAGCCATTTTTCCCACCGGCATCGCCGAGTCGCCCGACGGCCAGCTCTGGATCGGCGGCTACCCCGGCTGCGGCCTCACGCGCTACAACCCCGCCACTGGCGAGTTCACGCGTTACGGCTCCCTCGATCCCGAAGATAAATACCTCTACCCGCACATCGGCTGCGATGGCACCGTCGCAGCCCTCACCAAATTCGTCCATCCCCACCTCGTCGTCCTCGATCCCGCCACCGGTGAACGCAAAACCGTCGGCCCCGTCATCAACCCCGAGGACAAAGCCCAGCGCATCCACTTCTTCAAGGGCCTCGACGGCCGCCTCTACCTCGACACTCACGAGGGCAAATTCCGCCTCAGCGGCACCACGCTCGAGCCCGTCACCTTTTTGCCGCCCGAGCTGCCCGGCGTCCACGCCACCCACAAGCACGCCTACCAAGAAGCGTTGCCCATGCCCGGCGGCCTCACCGCGTGGTGGGAAGACGGCGACGAAGGGGCCGGCCTTTACCGCAAAATCCGCCTCACCGGTTCCAATCCCACCATCCCCCCCCGCGTCATCGAACTCGATTGGCAGGGTGCCGGCACCAACCTCTTCGTGCTCCATCTCGGCTCCGACCAAAACCTCTACGGCTCCAGCTTCCTCCCCGAGCACCTCTTCCGCTACACGCCCGCCTCGGACGACATGGTCAATCTCGGCCGCTGCAGCCTCATGATGGGCGAAGCCTACGCCCTCGGCAATTTCAGCGACGGCACGATGATCATCACCTCGTATCCCAAATCCCACATCTCGCTCTACGACCCGCGCCAACCCTACCGCTTCGGCACCGACGCCGCCGCCAACCCGCGCGACATCGGCCGCCTCGACGAAATCGGCATCCGCCCCGTCGGTCTCGCCATCACCCCGCCGCTCACCGCGCCCGACGGCCAAACCATCCCCGAACGCGCTTGGGTCGGCTCCCTCCCCGACTACGGCCTATGGGGCGGCACGCTCGCGTGGCTCGACCCCAAGACCGGCGAACACCGCAGCCACCGCAACCTCGTCCCCGATTGCGCGCCCGTTTCCATCCTCTACCTGCCCGGCCCGCGCCAGCTCCTCATCGGGATGAGCACCGAGAGCGGCACCGGCACCAAAATCCGCGCCAAAACCGGCGCCCTCGTCCTCTGGGACCCCGTCGCCGACCGCGCGCTCTACGCCGGCGATTTCGGCATCGCTGACCTCGGCAGCGTGCAAGCCCTCGCCCCCGCCCCCGGCGGGCTCGTTTACGCGCTCCTCGCCAACAATCGCTTCGCCGAAGACACGATGGGCGCGCCCAAACTCCACCCGCGCCTCGCCCTGCTCGATCCCGCCGCCCGCCGCGCCGTGGCCGTCGCGCCCTTCGCGGCCGACCTCATGCCCGCCGCCCTGCACACGCAGTTCACGATCTTCCCCGGGCCCGACGGCATCTACGGCATCACCGAAAAAACGCTCTACCGCCTCAAGCCCGGCACCTGCGAGACCGAAGTCGTCTGGCGCGCGCCTGGCGGCGACCAACTCGACGTGCCCGGCCCGTGGATTGGCCGCACCTTCCACTTCGCGACCGGCTGGCGTCTGCGCTCGCTCACCCTGCCGTGAGTGGTAAAATCCACCTCCAACGCGCCATGCTTTCCTCTATTTTGCTTTGCGCCTAACCCTGCCCCTTGCGCCCATCGCCCACCCTACCCCATGACCGAAAATATCAAAATCAACTGGTATCGCTGCAAGGTTGACCGCGCCGTCATGAGCGAGCTCATGCGGAAGAGCGACGCGCGCGGTTTTCTTCAGGCCGGCGGACACCTGTTGGTTTACGCGATCACCGGCACGCTCGCCTGGTTGACGTGGCGCCACCTCGACGCCGCCAACTGGCTGTGGCTGCTGCCGCTTTTATTGCTGGCGCTCTTCGCTCACGGCACCGTGGGCGGCTTTGTCGGCGGCATCGCCTGCCACGAGCTCTGCCACAAGACTCCTTTCGCCACGCAGGTGTGGAATACGGTTTTCCTGAAAATCTACGCCTTCCTCGGCTGGTTCGACCCCATCGGTTATCGCGCCAGCCACATCCGCCACCATCAAGTCACCGTGCACCAGGATCACGACGGCGAGATCATGCAACCGCTCGGGCTCGACCTGCACGGCTTCCTGTTTGTCGTCAAAACGCTGACGTTCAGCCCCGCCTACGTCTGGAAACAAATCCGCTTCATGTTCG
>JADLBI010000036.1 GCA_020847775.1 Opitutaceae bacterium | reverse complement strand
TGATCGGGCCTGAGAAAAATGGACACGGGGTTCTCTTAAAAGGAGAATCCAACCGTGAGACGAAAACGACATAGCGCTGAGTTCAAACGCGAGGCGGCCGCCCTGATGATCATCGACGGGCTGAGTGCCGCGGAGGCATCCGAGCGGCTGGGGGTGAATCCCAGCGTGCTATACCGCTGGAAGCGCGAGCATCTGGCCGAGCTGGATGCGGCGAGCGCGCCGCAGGCCAAGGCGAGTCCGACCCAGTTGGCCGCCGAGATCGACCAGTTGCGCAAGCAGCTGGCGAAGGAACGGCGGATCAACGAGATTCTAAAAAAAACGGTGAGCTACTTCGCCAAGGACGAGTGAGCCGCTTCACGTTCATGCAAAATCATCAAAGCGAGTATGACGTGACCGAGATGGGCGAGGCGCTCGGCGTGTCGCGCAGCGGCTACTACCGCTGGGCCGAGGCCAAGCCCTCGGCGCGGCGGGAGCAGGACGAGGCGATCAAGCCGGTGATCGCGCAGGTCGTGCGCCGGGCCTGCGGTCCCTACGGCTACCGCCCCGTGCACCGGCATCTGCTGGAACAAGGCGTGGAGTGCGGCCGGGATCGCACGCTGCGCCTGATGCGCGAGTTGGAGCTGGTGGGCCGCGTGCACGCCCGGTTCAAGCCGGTCGGCACCGATAGCGCGCACCTGTTCGGCTATCATCCCAACCTGCTCAAGGAACTGGGCCGCCCCGGCCACCGCGATCAAGTCTGGGTGGCCGACACGACCTACCTGCCCAGCGATGAAGGCTGGTGTTATCTGGCGACGGTGATGGACCTGTGCACCCGGCTCATCGTCGGCTGGAGTGTATCGGACCGCAACGACGCCGAGCTGGTGTGCACCGCGTTGACCAACGCCGCGCAGGCCCGTGGCGAAGTGCGCGCCGGCATCATGCACCACAGCGACCGGGGCAGCACCTACGCCTCGGACCGCTACCAACGCCTGCTCGCCCAGCTGCAAATGCACCCGAGCATGAGCGGCCAGGGCAACTGCTACGACAACGCCGCGATGGAGTCGTTCTTTGGCCGCTACAAGACCTCCGCCGTGCGAGAGCATGTCTTCCCGGGCCCGGCGCAGGTGCGCGCCAACGTCTTTAACTACATCGAGGTGTTCTACAATCGATACCGCAAACACGCCTCGCTGGGCTACCTCAGCCCGATGCAGGCCGAGGCAAAATTTTTGCCCCCCATGGGGGGCAATGGAGAAGCGCGTTGCTTCTCCAGCAACTAAACCCATAACCCAACAATCTAGAGAAACCCGTGTCTCGCAAACTCAGGCCCGATCAAGTGGAGTGACCAAGTAGAAGCTGAAAAGCGAAAGGCCTTAAGTGCCTAGCCAATCGGTGCAGACAAGGCCGCCATGACGCACCTTGAGTGGCATGCCTCGCAAGCTGCGACTGGAATTTCCCGGTGCGTGCTACCATGTGATCAACCGTGGCAATGACCGCGCGGATGTCTCCCGGTCCGGGACCAGAGCATGGGGTCAGGTAGCATGAGAGGCAGCTAATGATGGAGACCGTCCCGACAGTCGGGGCGTGGTATCCTTGGTGCCGTATGAACTATACCGGAATCGATTATCCCAAACGTTATTCGGTGGCCTGCACGCTCGACGCGCAAGGCCGCCTGTTGTCGCTGCCCCTTCTCCGTCGGTGGCTTGGAATGCCCCAGCAAACACTCCCCTATTTTTACTTCGCTGCTTCATGGCAGCTATAATGCCTCGGCAAAAGGGCCCCTTGACCGCTTTCCGCCAACAGTTAGGTTCTTCAACCATGACGGCCACGGCATTTCTCGACCTCAAGCAGCGTGCGGCGAAGCTCTCTGAGCGGGAGCGACAGAATCTGTCGGCGTATCTGATTCGTCTCGGTCAGGAACGCAGCGGCTGGAAACAAGAGACGGCGCGGCGCCTCAACGAAATGGCGAAGGGCAAACAGACGAGCGTGGCCGATTTACGGAAGCAGCTCGGACATACCTGAACCCGACAGCTACGAGAGCACACTCTCTCGCGAAGCGGTCGCGTTTGTCGTGCTCCTTTCGCAGAAAAAGCAGCGCTTGGTGCTCGGCTTGGCTGATCAGATTGCGCGACAACCTTTTCAGATTGGCGACTATCCGACGATCGACGCAGTTGGGAGGAGAGTCGAAAATCTCTTGCTCGAAGGATACCTCTTTTCGTTCTGGGTTGATCACGCTATGCGGGAGGTCCGTATCAGTGAGATCGTCAAAGTCTAAAAAGCCGCGCCTAGTCAGGAAAATGGGCTTTGTGGTTTGTAATTTCGTCGCTTCGCCGGAACTAAAATAGCGAACGTGACTGCGATCAATGATGAGGGTGATGTTGCAAGAAGCACATGGCCAACCCCAGCAAGACGAAGATCACGCCGAGCAATCCCGCCTCCCAGCGCTCGAAATGCCGCAGACGCAATTTCTCGAAGCCGATCAGTGTTAGCCAGGTAAACAGGGTCATGCCCGCCAGGGTCGCGACGGCCAGAATAGTGGTCAGTAGCGCGAACCCGCTCCAGCCGAACTGCACCGCCGCCAAATACACCGGCAAGAAGCCTTCGCAGGGCGACAGCGTGAGCATCAGAAAGAGCCCGCCGATCGCCGCCCAGTCACTAGCAGGTCTGGCCAGGCTGCTCTCCTGCAATTCGCGCTCCAAATGGCCACCATGATCCTCTTCGTGGCCGCAGTGTTCATCGGCGTGATGCTCGCTGCCGGGCAGCGCATGGTGGCAGACGCCTTGCCCGCGAAACTGCCGCCAGAGAAAATACGCGCCAATCAAGATCAACGCTCCGCCCGCCACCGGCCCGAAGGCATGGCCGATTTCCTCATCAAGTTGAAACCCAAACCATGCGACCAGCAAACCCAGCGCCGAGGTCAAGGCCACGTGCCCGAGGCCCGCGAACAAGGCCACGCCGATGGTCTTGGCCCGGCTCCAGCTTCGCGCCCGCGACACCAACACAAAGGGTAGCCAATGCGTCGGAATCGCCGCGTGGAAAAACGCCACGGTAAAGCCCGTCAGTGCCATGGTGGTGAGCAAGGTCGAATTCATGCGAGGTGCGGGCGAGCCGTTTACGAAGCCGCACTCTACCAAAGTCGTCAACCCCCGGCCCGCGCCGCAGCCGATCTACGCGTCGGATTCACGCTTGGTAGGGGCGGGTGTCCCCAACCGCCCTGCACACGCCAGCCCTTCGAGGGCGGTTGAGGACAACCGCCCCTACCCGTCAGACCCCTGCCGATCACATTGGGAAACTCAGGCGTGCCCATCTTACGCCCCGGTCGACGGCCACGCTGCCGAATTATCCGCCGTGCATCACCCCAGCATCCTTGCTTCTTACAATTCCGTGTCGGTCAATTTGGATTTCACCCCTTATCCAAGTGTGCTTGGGTGGTGCTCCATGAGCGTCGATCCTCACGCCGTCCGCCACTACCTGCTCGACCTGCAATCGCGCATCTGCGCTGCGCTGGCCGAGGAGGATGGCGCGGCGGATTTTAATCGCGACGAATGGTCTCGTGCTGAAGGCGGCGGAGGCATTTCCCGCATCTTGAACGAAGGTGCGGTGTTTGAAAAAGCCGGTGTCGCCTTCTCGCACGTAAAGGGCACGAAGCTGCCACCCTCTGCCACGGCCCACCGTCCCGCACTCGCCGGCAAGCCGTGGGAGGCGATGGGCGTTTCGCTCGTCATCCATCCGCGCAATCCGCACGTCCCCACCAGCCACGCCAACGTGCGATTCTTCTGCACAACTGCGGCAGAATCGAAATCACAAATCCCAGATCCCAAATCCCAAACAGAGGGGCCGACTTGGTGGTTCGGCGGCGGCTTCGATCTCACGCCTTATTACGGCTACGCTGAAGATTGCGCGCACTGGCATCGCACCGCGCGCGAGGCCGTCGCGCCTTTCGGCGATGAGCTTTATCCGCGTCTGAAAAAATGGTGCGACGACTATTTTTACCTCAAGCACCGCAACGAAGCGCGCGGCATCGGCGGTTTATTCTTCGACGATTTCAACGAACTCGGTTTCGAGCGAAGCTTCGCGCTGATGCGCAGTGTGGGCGATGCCTTCATTCCCGCCTACCGCCCCATCGTCGCCCAGCGTAAAGCCACGCCTTACACCGAACGTGAACGCCAATTTCAGCTCTACCGCCGCGGCCGTTACGTGGAGTTCAATCTTGTCTGGGATCGCGGCACCTTGTTCGGTCTGCAAAGCGGCGGTCGCACCGAGTCCATCCTAATGAGCCTGCCACCGCTCGTGCGTTGGGACTACGGCTGGACACCCGAACCCGGCTCACGCGAAGCCGAGCTTTACGATGTGTTTCTCAAATCGCGCGATTGGCTCGCTTAATTCCGCAGAACCGCATTGTTCCGATTTAACCACAGATGGACACAGATAAACACAGATGGATATGTCGTCCGGGGAGAGTATGAAAATATCTGTGTGTATCTGTGTCCATCTGTGGTTAAAAACTCATGACTTCCCGCCAACGATTTCTCGCTGCCTGCGCCTGCGCACCGCTTGACTGCCCACCCCTCTGGGTCATGCGCCAAGCCGGTCGTTACCTACCGGAATACCGTGAACTGAAGGCCAAGTCGTCTTTTCTCGAAATGGTGCGCACGCCCGAACTCGCCCTCGAGGTCACCATGCAACCGCTCCGGCGCTTCCCCGGCATCGACGCCGCGATTCTGTTCTCCGACATCCTCGTCATTCCCGAAGCACTCGGCCAAAATTACGCATTCCGCGACACCGGCGGCATCGCGATGGCGTATCGTCTGGAAACCCGCGCCCAAGTGGACTCGCTCGCCGGAGCCGACGCTGTCGCTGAAAAGCTCGCTTACGTGCCTGCTGCGCTGCGCCTCATTCGCAAGGAACTGGGCGACACCAAGGCCGTGCTCGGTTTCGGCGGTTCGCCGTGGACGCTCGCCACCTACATGATCGAAGGCGGCAGCTCGGACGATTTTGAACGCATCAAGCTCCTGTTCTACACCGACCGTGCTTTGTTCGACGCGCTGATGGAAAAGCTCACCGCCGCGCTCATCACCTATTTCAAGCTCCAGATCGAAGCCGGAGCGGATGCGATTCAGATTTTCGATTCCTGGGGCGGGATCATCGCCGGTCCCGATTACGAGGCCGCATCGCTACGTTGGATCAAGCGCATCATCACCGCTCTGCCGGCGGATTTTCCGATCATCCTTTACGCCAAGGGCACCGCGCCGCACCTCACGGATCAAGCCTTCACCGGTGCGCGCGTCATCAGTATCGACTGGACCGCCGACCTCGCCATCGCCCGGCGCAACCTCCCCGCTAACGTCGCGGTGCAAGGCAACCTCGACCCCGTGCTCATGCAGACCACCCCGGAAATCGTCGCGCGCGAAACGAGGCGCCTGCTCGAATCGATGCGCGGACTCAACGGCCATATCTTCAACCTCGGCCACGGCATCACGCCCCAGGCCAAGCTGGAGTGCATGGCATCCCTGGTGGATACTGTGACCCATTGGCAGTGACACCCGGCCATACCCATACGGTTTCTTTCATGTCTAGCCCGCATAGTTCACATCCCAAGCCACGCTTTCGGGCTACGCCCTCAGGCGCGGCTACGGTAGCCGCATTGGAACGGAGTGACAATGTGGACACAATCAGCCTGTGAGATATGCGGCCTAAAACCATCGCCATTCTCGGAGCCGGTATCACCGGGCTGACGGCCGCGTATCGCTTGTGCAAACAAGGCCATCGCGTGCGTGTCTTCGAGCAATCCTCGCGCGTCGGCGGCGCGATTGGCAGCGAATCGGTTGACGGCTGGTTGATCGAACACGGGCCCAACTCCTTGCTCGAAAATGAATCGGCCTTGAGCGCGCTCCTCGAAGAGTTGGGCCTGCGCGAGCAGGTATGCCCCGCCAACCCGTCCGCCAAAAAACGTTTTATCGTTCGCCGGGGCCGCCCCCTCGCCGCGCCGATGTCGCCGCCCGCCTTGCTCCGGACCCCCTTATTTTCCTTCGGGGCCAAATGCCGACTCTTGACCGAGTTGTTCCAACGCCCGCGCCAACGCGCGCACGATGTCAGCTTGGCCGCTTTTATCACGGATCACTTCGGGCGCGAGATCGTGGATTACGGCATCAATCCGTTCGTCGGCGGCGTCTATGCCGGCGACCCGGAGAAGCTCTCCGCGCAACACGCGTTTCCCACCTTGTGGGCGAGCGAACGCCAACATGGTTCTTTGATTCGTGGCATGATGGCTGCCGCCAAGGCCCGCAAAGCCGTCGGTCAGAAACGCGGTGGCATCATTTCATTCCAACGCGGTTTACAAACCCTGCCGGATGCCCTCGCCGCCGCCCTGCCCGCCGGTGCGCTGCAATTACAGGCCACGGTAACCGCCCTCATCCCTGGGCAGCCCTGGACCGTGCGTTATCCTGCTGGAACGGAAACACACGAGGAAACATTCGATGCGGTGGCCTCGGCCTTGCCCGCTGGCACATTGGCCGAATTAACGCTTGGCCATGCAGCCACGCGTCCGCTCGCCGCCTTGGGTCAGATCGAATTTCCACCGGTCGCCTCGTTGTGTCTCGGTTACCACCGTAGCCAAATCGCGCATCCACTCGACGGCTTCGGCGTGCTCGTGCCGGCGATCGAGCAACGCTCGATTCTCGGTGTGCTTTTTTCCTCAACCTTGTTCCCCGGGCGCGCGCCGCAAGATCACGTCGCCCTCACCGTCATGGTTGGCGGCTGTCGCCAACCTGAACTGGCGACTTTGCCGGCGGAAACGTTGCTGGCGCACGTGCAAGCCGACCTCGCGCAGTTGCTCGGCGTGCAGGGCCCGCCTAGTTTTCAACGCCACCGCCTGTGGCCCCGCGCGATTCCGCAATACAACCTCGGCCACGAACGATTCCTCGCGGCCATGACCACCTGCGAACGCGACTACCCGGGCTTCTTCATCGGCGGCCAATGTCGCGACGGCATCGCGGTGCCCGCTTGCATTGCGGCTGGCGAAAAGTTGGCGGCCCGCGCCTCCGCCTAAAACCGGTCTTAACCTTGACTCACCCGGGACGCGACCTACCCTTCCGCGCTCCTGTTCCCATGGCTCAAGAATTGAAAGACACCCTGCTCCTGCCGAAGACGGATTTTCCCATGCGGGCAAATCTCGTGCAACGCGAGCCGGGGCGAATCAAGCACTGGGAAAAACTCGATCTTTACGGCGCCATGCAGCGCCAGCGCGCGAGCACCGGCAAGAGCTTCGTATTGCACGACGGCCCGCCCTTTACCAACGGCGATGTGCACATCGGCACGGCATTGAACAAGTCGCTCAAGGACTTCGTCAACCGCTTCAAATCCATGACCGGCCACCGCACGCCCTACGTGCCCGGTTGGGATTGTCATGGTCTGCCCATCGAACAGAAAGTCATCGCCGAAATCCGCGAGCAGCAGCTCGACCTGACCACCGCGCAGGTGCGTGAACGCTGCGATGCGTTTGCCGAAAAATGGATCGCCACCCAGAAGTCCCAGTTCAAACGCGTCGGCGTGCTGGCCGACTGGGACCACGAATACAAAACCAAGGCGCCCGCGTTCGAAGGCGACATCCTGCGCACCTTCGCCTCCTTTGTGGAGCAAGGCCTCGTTTACCGCAGCAAGAAGCCCGTTTACTGGTCCATCCCGTTTGAAACCGCGCTCGCCGAGGCGGAAATCGAATACAAGCCGCACGTCTCGCCTTCCATCTGGGTGAAGTTCAACGTGCCGACCGCCGAAGCGGAAAAATTCGGCCTGCCGGCCGACAAACCGCTCTACATCGTCATCTGGACCACCACGCCGTGGACGATCCCCGCCAATCTCGCGATCGCGCTGCATCCGCAGGTTGATTACGTCGTCGCCGATCTCGGCGGCGAACGCATCCTCGTCGCCGAAGCGTTGCTCTCCCCGGTTCTCGCCGCCGCCAAGCATGAAGGCGCGGCCCCGGTTGTGAAAATCGTCAAAGGTGCCGAGCTCGAAAAGCTCGCCCCGCGCCATCCGTTCATCGACCGCGCTTCGCCAGTCGTGTTGGCGGATTATGTCACCACCGAAAGCGGCACCGGCTGCGTGCACACCGCGCCGGGCCACGGTGGCGAGGATTATCAAACCGGCCTCAAATCCGGGCTCGAAATCTACTGCCCGGTCGGCGACGACGGCCGCTACGTCAACGATGGCAAGCTGCCCGCCGATCTCGTCGGCGTGAGCACGCTGGAGAGCGTTGAAGACTTGAAGGCGAAGAAAACTTCGCCCGCCAACATTGCCGTGCTCAAGCAACTCGACGCCGTCGGCGCCCTGCTCGCCAAGCAACGCTACGAGCACAGCTACCCGCATTGCTGGCGCTCGAAGACGCCCATCATTTTCCGCGCGGTGGACCAGTGGTTCGTGTCGCTCGACAAGGCCGGGCATCGCGCCAAGGCCCTCGGCGAAATCAAAACCATCGCGGAGCACCAAGGCTGGATTCCCGCCTGGGGCGAGGCCCGCATCCGCGGTGCGGTGGAGTCGCGGCCCGATTGGTGCATCAGTCGCCAACGCTCTTGGGGCGTGCCGATCCCGGCGTTTTACGATGCCGACAAAAACGCCTGGCTCGATGCTTCCGTCGTCCGCGCGGTCGCCGACAAGGTTTCCCAACTCGGTTCCAATTGCTGGTATGACCTCAGCGCTGAGGACTTGTTGAAGGGCGTTACACTGCCCGCAGGCTGGCCGGCTCCCGCCCAACTGACCTGCGGCCGCGACACGCTTGATGTGTGGATTGATTCCGGCTCCACCCAAGCGGCAGTGCTCAAGCGCGGCCAAGGCGGCACGCACTGGCCGGCCGATCTCTATCTCGAAGGCAGCGACCAGCATCGTGGTTGGTTCCAATCTTCACTTTGGAACAGCGTCATCGCTTTCGGAGCCGCGCCCTACCAGGCCGTGCTCACCCACGGCTTCATCGTGGACAAGGATCGGCAGAAAATTTCCAAGAGCAGCACCTATCAAAAGCCGCAAACCGCCGAGGCCTACATCGGCCAATACGGCGCGGATGTCATCCGCTTGTGGATCGCCTCGCAGGATTTCCGCGACGACATTCCGGTGGATGATGAGATCCTGAAAAACATCGGCGAGGCCTACCGGCTTTTTCGCAACACCTTCCGCTTCCAGCTTTCCAATCTCTTCGATTTCGACCTCGCCGCGAACGGCGTGCCCGTGGCGCGGATGGACGCGCTTGACCGCTGGGCGCTGCACCAGACCGCAGTGCTCATCAACGAATGCACGAAGGCCTACGAACGCTACGAATTCCACCGCGTTTACCAGCTCTGCAACCAGTTCTGTGCCGTCACGCTCTCGGCGGTGTATCACGACATCCTCAAGGACCGGCTCTACACCCTCGGCACCACGCATCCGCTGCGTCGCTCGTCGCAAACCGCGATTCATCACATCTTCCACTCACTCGTGCGCCTACTCGCCCCGGTGCTGTGTTTCACCACTGATGAAGCGTGGAGTTACGCGACCGCGAACGCCGAATACACCGACGGCTCCGTGCACCTGCAGGATTGGCCCGTCGCCCCGGCGGAGTGGACGAATGCAAGCAACGCGGCCGATTTTGAACAACTGCTCGCCGTTCGTGCCCAGATCAACGAAGCCGTCGAACCGCGCCGCGCGGCCGGCGAACTAGGCAAATCACTCGATGCGGTCATCACCCTCAGCGGCATCACCACTGATCCAGTTTACCAAACCCTGCACAGGCACCGCGAGACACTGCCCGAACTCTTCATCGTTTCGGCCGTCACCTTGGCTGAGAGTTCCGTGGGAACTCCGTTGCAAATCGCGGTTCAAACCGGTGCCGAATCCCGCCGCACCCGCTGCCCGCGCTGCTGGCGCTGGGTGCCCGCCCTCGAAACCAACAGCGTCGGCGAAGTCTGCCCGCGCTGCGCCCAAGCCCTTGCCTGATAGTATTTATCCAACCCCACATCCCCATGGCCAAATCCAAAAAGAAAACCCCGGCGAAAAAACCGGCCGCCAAAACCACCAAGCCTCTCGCACGCAAACCCAAGGTCGCCCCGGTCAAGTCTGCCGCAAAAAAAACTGCGGCCAAAGCAGTCAAGCCGACTCGCCCTGTCAGCAAGTCAGTCAAACCTGCCCCCGCGACCCCAATCAAGGCGCCGCCTGCTAAACCCGCCGCCAAGTCGGTGGCCCCTGCCTCTCCTGTTAACATGGAAAAGACCTCCAAGAAAAACGCCTTGCGCACGAGTATCCTCGCGCGGAAGGCACCAGCAAAGCCCATCGGGTTCACCCTCGATGAAGTGCGTGCCATCGCCAAAACGAACACGCCCAAAACCGTGGAGCCAAAACCCATGGCCAAAGGCAAGGCTCCGGCCGCCGCTAAGGTCATTCTCGCCAGCGACAAACCGCAAAAGTCGAATCACGTGAAAGCGGCGTCCTTGGCCGACATCCTCGGTTTCAATCCTCACAAGCCCTCCGCCAAAGCGAAGCCGATTGAGAAACCGGTGCCAGAGAAATTCAAGCGCTACCACCGGTTACTGCTCGATTTGCGCGAACACTTAACCGGCCAGATCGACCAGCATTCCGAAGAGACCCTCAAGCGCTCCTCCAAGGACGACGCCGGCGATCTCTCCTCTTACGGCCAGCACATGGCCGACGCCGGCACGGACACCTTTGATCGCGACTTCGCCCTCTCACTTGTCGCCAATGAGCAGGAGGCATTGTCGGAAATCGAGGCCGCGATTGAACGCATTTACAAAGGCACCTACGGCCTCTGTGAAATCAGTGGCCAACCCATAGCCAAGGACCGCCTGCTTGCCGTGCCATTCACCCGGCATTCCGCTGAAGCGCAAAAAGAGATCGAGCGCAACCGGCACCGCGTGCGCACCCAAGCCGGACTCTTCAGCGAACACGGCGATGACACCGGCAAGATGATGGATACGGACGACAGCGGCGATTGAAGCGGGTCGCCATGCGAGGACGCCCATGCCCACCGATCCTACCCCCGTCTCGCCAGCGCCAAGCCGCTGTCAACGCATCAGAGCCTATCGGCTCTTACTGGCGCTCGCCATATTGGTCTTCGTCTTGGATCAATTGACCAAGCTATGGATCATTAACCGTCTGCCTCTAGGCAGTTACGGACCTTACGAATCAATCACCGTCATCCCTGGCTTTTTCTATCTCGTGCACGTCGGCAACACCGGCGCGGCTTGGAGCATGCTGACGGGCAAGAGCACCCTGCTCGCCGCCATCGCGATCATCACACTCGCCGGCATCTATTTTTTCCGCAGCTCCCTCGGCTTGCGCGACCGTCTCGCGCAAATCGCCTTTGGCCTGCTCTGTGGCGGCATCGTGGGCAACCTCGTGGATCGCATCCAGCACCAGCACGTCGTGGATTTTCTCGATTTCCACTTCGGCTCCTACGTTTATCCCACCTTCAATGTGGCCGATTCGGCCATCTGCGTCGGCGTCGTGCTCTACCTGTGGCACTCGTTCAAGACGGCGCCCACTGCGGCTCAGCGCAACGCGAGCCAGCCGTAAGCGGTCGCATAAATCACGCACTCGGCGCAGAGCAGCGCGAAGCCTGCGCGCAATAGCGGCGTGCGCAAAACCGCCACGACGCCGATCCACGGCAGCACCAGCACGCGCCCGCCCCAGAACAAAGCCGTCGCGCCGCACACCGCGCGACCGAGCGGCGCGCCGCCGATCAGCGATTCCGCGAAGCATAGGCTGAACAGCCCGAACACCACGATGACCGCGCCAATGCTCGCGTTTTGCGCCAAGGCGAAGCGGCGGTGCAGGCGCGGCAGCTTTGCCAAATTCTCCTCCCACCCCGGCGGGATTGGGGTGAACCATGCCAACGCGACGGTGCCGAAATGCATCACCCCCGCCAGACGCAGGCCGATGATCCACAGTGACTCGTCCATGCGGTATCAGATCTTTCCGCCCATCTTCATCTCGAGCGAGTGCTGTTGACGCAGCCCATTGAGGTGCTGCTGCAACTGCGCATTGCGCGGATCGAGCTTCGCCGCCCGATCAAAGTTCTCCAACGCTTTTGTCAGACTCCGGGCGATGCCCGGCACCTGCCCCGACTCGTAAACCTGCCCGAGCAACACGAGCGCCTGCATCGTCACAGTCATCTGCCAGTCCTGCGCGGCCGCTTTTTCCAACCACGCCAAGCCCCGCTTCGGATCAGCCTCCAGACCAACGTCGCCTTTGAGCAGACCTTTGCCCAACGTAAACTGCGCCAGCGGAAAATCGCCTTCGGCCGACTCGCTGATCAGGTTGATGCCGCCCGCTCGGTCCTGTGTGACCTGCTGGCCCTGATACTTGGCCATGCCGAGGTGAAACTTCGCCTCCACGTTGCCCAGCTCCACCGCGCGCTCAAAGCGCTTCAACGCCTCGGGCAAGTTCGTCTTCGCAAGCAACTGACCCTCGATCAAAATCGCCTGCGCGTTGTTCTCCGCGATGCGCGCTTCCAGCCATTTCGACAGCCACGCTTTGTCCTGATCTTTGTCGCCCAAGGATATGGCATAAAACAGCGCCGTGGCCTTGGCGTGGCCCGTCTCGGCCGCCGTGCGCAACAATCCCAAGGCACCGGGGCGTTGCAGCGCGTAAAGCTTGCGCCCCAGTTCAAAACTCGCGTCGGCGTCACCGCGACGGGAGCGTCGCTCCAACCACGGGATCGAACCGGGCGCGGCCTTTTCCTCTTCATCATACTTCCGCACCATCTGGGCCGCCTGCTGCTGCTCGTTGGTCGCCGGGCCGGTTGCTACTTTGCGCAACCAAATCATGCCCTCGTCTTCGAGACCACCATTAAAAAGCCCAACGCCCAACTTGGCCTGCGCAACCGCATCGCCCTCCTCGGCCATTTCGCGATAGATTTTTTCCGCGGCGGGCTTGTCTTTCGCCCCGATGTATAGTGCGGCCAGCACCATGCGCTGTTTCTTGTCTCCGGCCTCCACGGCCCGGCGATACCACTGCAACGCCGTGGCATCGTCCTTCTTGGTGTAACTGTAGAAAAAACCAAGCTGCCCCATGGCCTTGGCCGATCCGGCGTCGGCGGCGCGCTGCGCATACTCGAGAAACTTGGCCTCGTCCTTCTCCACCCCGCCGCGGCCGTATTGCCAAGTGTCGGACAATTCAAACAGCGCCTCGGCGTCACCCGCATCCGCGCCTTGCTCGAAGGCGGCGAGACGCTCCACCCCTTCCGATCGCCGGCCCAGCTCCGCCCACGCGCCCACCTCCCCCGACTCGGCGATGCGGCGCAACCAAGCACGTTGCTGGACGACATCCACTTTGACGCCGCAACCGCTGGTGTATTGCCGCACGAGTCGGCGCATCGCCGTGGCGTCGCCTAGTTCCGCCGCGCGCGTGAACCAGCGATTCGCCACCACGTCGTCTTGCAACACGCCGCGCCCGGTCGCGTAGGCGTCGCCTAATTTCAGCGCGGCCATCGCATCGCCATCCGCAGAACTTTTTGCCAGTTCAGCGAGTTGTTGCGCGGAAAACGCCGGCGCCTCCGGCGGCAAATCTACGAGCAATTTTTCCACGTTTACCCCCGGATTGCGGGCCTGCAAAGCCGCGAGCGCGATCTTGGTGTTTTCGGCCACCTGACCGCCGCGCCGCAAGAGCTCGCGGGCCCAGCGCAAATCCTCCGCTTCAGTGCGCATCTCAAACGCGGTGCTGCCAACCGGTCTCTGGAAACTATAGAGCAAATACAGGCAGTCCTCGGGTGACTTGTAGCCGACCTTTTGTCCGGGGCGGGCCAACGCCCCGGCCTCGATATACCAATGCTCCGCCGCAAGATAGTTGTCGGCCACACCCTCCTGCTTCGTTTCATAAACCGCCGTGGCGTGATAAAGCTGGGCCAGTTTCCATGCGCCCTCGGCTTCGCCCGCCAAGGCCGACGCCCGATGATAGACTGCGGCCTGAGCGAGATCGATTTTCGACTTGTCGGTGTTAATTTCCAAATCACTTGTCGCCAGCCATAGGGCCGGGGCAAAATTTTCAGCCACGGCGCGCTGCTTAACCCCAGCCAATTGCTTTTGGATGATCTCGGGGTAGTCGCCTAACGTTTTCTGCTCTCCGCGCATCTGACTCAATTGATAGAGGGCCGCCAGCTCCCCTTGCGCAGCCCGCCGCCGCAGCGCGAGTGAATCGGTCCACACTTCTTGCGCGGGCAATTGCGCGCGTCGAGCCGCGATGGCGGCTTGGGCCATTTCCCGCGCCCACTGCCCCGCCCCGGGTTTGGCTTCGCTGATCAACGCGCCGACCAAATCCGTGTCGGCCTCATATTGCCCGGCCATGGCAGGCAATGCCAGCAGACGATCCTTCTCGCCGGCGTAGAGATCGGCGCCATCGGTGCGAATCGCCGTCGCCAGCGCGATGTAATTCACCTGCTGCTTCAACGCGTCCTCGAGTTGCGCATATGTCCACGGACTGCCCTTGATCGTCGCGTCGATAGCGGCCTGCGTCGGAATCTCGGTCGCGGCAGGAAGCGGGGTGAAGGTGCCGGTGAAAGTGGCGTTGAGGCGATGCATATTATCCCGCATCTGGCGGTTTTCCGCGATGACCTGAACGTAAGTCTGTCCTTGCTTGATTTGAGCCAGGCGCCGCGCCGCCCAAGTGCTTTGGTAGTTCTCATTTTCCGCCTCCTCAAAATAGGCCACCGCCTGATCCAAATCGTAGGGCACGGACAGGCCCTGCAGATACAGTTCCCCGAGAATCACACAGGCGAAGATCCGCCCGGCGCCGGACGCGGTTTCAAACGCCTTGCGCGCCCTGACCCATTCGCCGTTCTGCAGCGCCGTTATGCCCAACTTGAGGTCAGGATTATCCCGGCTG
>JADLBI010000035.1 GCA_020847775.1 Opitutaceae bacterium | reverse complement strand
TGAGGCCGAGGATGACGACGGCGAGCAGCACGCCGATCGCGCAGGCGTAGCCAAACTCGCCCGCCACGAAGGCGCGGTTATACATCCACAGGCCGGGCACCATGCCACGACCACCGGGGCCGCCATACTCGTTGAGCAGGAGGAGTTGCAGGCCGTATTGGCCGAGCGTGCCGACGATGAGGAGCACGAGGCTCAGGCGCACCTGCGTGAGGATGAGCGGCAGCTCGATGTAGATGAATTTCTTGATCGGCCCGATGCCATCGAGCTCGGCGGCTTCATAGACTTCCTGGCCGATGGATTGGAGGCCGGCGAGATAGATGAGCACGCCAACGGTGCCGATCCAAGGGAAGCCCCAGATGAACAGGGCGGGGAGGATTAACTCGGGTTGCGAGAGCCAGCCGATGGGCACGTCTTTGAAAAACACGCTCCAGCCAAAAAAATCGTTGATCCAAACCAGGACGGCTTTCAAACCGGTGAGGTCGATCACTTGGTTGAGCGCGCCGAGGTTGGGGTCCATGATGAACTTCCAGATGAAGAGCGTGACGAGTTGCGGCACGATCATCGGAACCACGAGCAGGGCGCGGTAGGCGTATTGCCACTTGTCGCTCGTGACGCGGTGGATGAGCACGGCGATGAGAATCGACGGGATCATCTTGAAGAGGTTGAAAACGAGTAAGGCCCCGACCGTCACGAAGGAGCTGAGGAGGGTGCTGTCCTTGATGGCCCGCAGGTAGTTTTCCCAGCCGATGAACTGCTTGGCCTCGCCTCCCGACCAGTCAAAGAAGCTGTGGTAGATCGCGCTGCCGACCGGAAAATAAAGAAAGGTCAGCACCATGGCGAGCGAAGGCACGACAAAGAAATAGAGGCGCCATTCACGCAGGAGCTTTTGCCGGGAAAGGGTGTGAGACATTGGTGGTAAGAACGCCTTGCGGCGAGGGGGCCGCCCACCAGTGAGAACAAGGCATTACACATGCCAAGCCGGAATTGCGGTCTGAAAACAAATTCCCGCGCCGGTCTTGCGAAAATCACATTCCGCCGCCTCATGAACGTTCATGCCAACTATTGCTCCCGAGGAATTAGTTTCCGCCCTGCGCTGGCGCTACGCCGTTAAACGATTCGATCCTGCCAAGCGGATCAGCCCGGAACTTTGGTCGGCCTTGGAGGACACGTTGGTGCTGACGCCTTCGTCGATCGGACTACAGCCGTGGCGGTTTGTCGTTGTGACCGACCAAGCGGTGAAGGCCAATCTTCGCCCTGCCGCCTACGGCCAGGCGCAGGTGGCCGACTGTTCGCATTTCGTCGTGATGGCCGTGCGGCGCGAGCTCGGCGCGGAGCACGTGGATCGGCATGTGGCCCGGATGAGCGAGGTGCGGGGCATTACGGTCGAGTCGCTGGCCAAGTTCCGCACCATGGCCACGGGCAACTTGGAAAAGGCGCGGCAAGAGGCGCGCCTCGACACCTGGCAGACTTATCAGATCTACATCGCGCTCGGTAATTTCATGACCGCGGCTGCGCTCGTGGGCGTGGATACCTGTCCGATGGAAGGATTTGATCCAGCGAAGACGGATGATATTGTCGGGCTGACGGGAACGGATTACGCGTCGGTCGTGTGTTGCGCGGCAGGCTATCGCCACGCGGAGGACAAGTATGCGGCGACGCCCAAGGTGCGTTTCCCGAAGGAAGCGCTGTTCGTTCACCTCTGACCGAAGTCACATTTGGGTGACGCAGTATTCGCGATTTTGACAAAGCGGCATTTTTCGTTGAAGAAAACTCATGATCTCACGGCGTTCCTTTATTCGCAACACGATGCTTACGACCGCCGGTTTCGCCGGTTTGCGGACCTTGGTGAATCATGGGCTGTTTGCCGCCGCGCCGACGAGCGGCGTAGGCTTCGGGCCCTTGCAGGTGGATGTGCAAGGTCTGTTGAAAGTTCCCGCGGGTTTTTCCTACCAAGTGTTTTCACGCACCGGCGAATTGATGCCTGATGGGTTTTATGTGCCCGGCGCGCACGACGGCATGGCGGCCTTCGCCGGACCGGATGGTCTGACCTTGCTCGTGCGCAACCACGAGTTGGAGAGCGAGCATCTCACCCGCGGTCCCTACGGCCGGGACAACGCCTTGCTCGGAAAAGTCCCGCCGGGTAAAATCTACGATCGCGGTAATGGCATCCGGCCGAATCTCGGTGGCACCACGACCTTGGTGTTCGACACAAGGACGCAGGAATTGCGGAACCACTACCTCAGCCTGGCCGGCACCGTGCGCAACTGCGCGGGCGGTCCCACGCCATGGGGCACCTGGGTGACCTGCGAGGAAATGAACGCGCAGCCCGAGGATCACGCCGAAATGCCGCACGGATTTAATTTTGAGGTGTGTCCATCCGCCGAACCCGGATTGGTCACGCCGATTCCGCTGAAGGCGATGGGCCGCTTCCGCCACGAGGCGATCGCGGTGGACGCGAGGTCGGGCGCGGTTTACGAGACGGAAGATCTCGCCGACGGTCTGCTCTACCGCTTTTTGCCGAAGGAACCAGGCAATCTCGCGGCCGGTGGAAAATTGCAGGCGTTGGGTTTGGTTGACACCTCGATCACCGACACGCGCAACCTGACCGCGCCACAATTCGCGGTGGGCCAGCCACTGGCCGTGCGGTGGATCGATCTTGATGAACCGGAGAGCCCCAGGGATGATCTGCGCTTTCGCGGGGCCGCGGCCGGTGCCGTGCCCTTTGCGCGGGGCGAAGGCGCGTGGACGGCCGAGGACGGTAGCGTATATTTTGCGATGACCATCGGCGGTCCGAAGGGCTTGGGGCAGATTTTCCGTTACGTGCCGAGCCCGTTTGAAGGCACCGCCCGCGAAGGCGAGCAACCGGGTCGGTTGGAACTGTTCGCCGAACCCAACAACGCCGAGTTGTTGCGCAACTGCGACAACTTGAGCATCGCGCCGTGGGGCGACCTGCTCATTTGCGAGGACCACGCGGAAATATGCCGCATCATTGGCGTGACGCCGCGTGGCGAATTTTACGTGATCGCGGAAAACACTGAGCCGAAACACGAGCTAGCTGGCGTTTGCTTCTCACCCGATGGCACGACCTTGTTTTTCAACGTGCAGAATCCCGGCTACACGGTGGCCATCACCGGGCCGTGGGAAAAACGGTTGCACGGTTGATCAACCAAACACCTGCTCGCGTTCTGTTCGATTGAGTTCGCGCCAAGTGCCCGGGGCTAAATCGCCGAGTTGAAAACGTCCGATCGCCACGCGCAGGAGTCGCAAGGTCGGGTGGCCGACCGCCGCGGTCATGCGGCGCACTTGACGGTTTTTTCCTTCGGTTAAGGTCAAGGCCAGCCAATAGTCCGGCACGTTCTTGCGGAAACGCACCGGTGGATCGCGCGGAGGCAAATCCGGCGCGGGCTCCAATCGGCGCACGGTGCAGGGTTGCGTGCGATAACCGCCGATGGTGACGCCACGGGCGAGTTGCTTGAGCGCGGCGTCGGTTGGAATGCGTTCCACCTGCACCCAGTATTCGCGTTGGTGCTGGTGCGCCGGATCGAGCAGACGGGTGTTCAAACCGGCTTCATCACTCACGAGCAGGAGTCCTTCGGAGTCGGCGTCCAAACGCCCGAGCGCGTAAACCTTGGGCGGCAAATCGAAATCCGCCAGCGTGCGCCACGGCGAACCCGATTCGGGCGTGAATTGGGAGAGATGGCCGTAAGGTTTGTTGAAGGCGAGCAACACCTGGGCAAATTCACCGGAATAGCTAACGCCCGCCAGTCTGAAACCGCCCCGGGCAACGCCACAGGGCGGGCGAGCAACCGGCGTTCGGCCAGAATCAAGGCGAGCACCGCCGCGTCCGTGCGGTCCGGACTGCGATGCGGTCGCGAGGAACGCGGTGCCGGCGCCTTGGCTCCGCCTGCGGCATAGCGCGCCAGGTGCTTGTAGCCGGTCTTGCTGCTGATGCCAAACTGCGCGCACAGCTCGCTGACCGTAAAAAGGCCGCTCTGCGCCAGAATGCTGAATCGTAGGGCTTCTTCCATCGGGGATATGGTTCTCCAGGGCATAATGCCCAAGTGTAACCCAGGTCCCCGGATAATGTGTCACCTATGTCCCCGGATCATACCAGCCAGCTTTCGCGAGCTCTCGGATAACCTCGCGGTCTTTCTTCTCTCTGATTGAGCGCTCGCGGCGTGTCTCCTCTTCGGCGCCGGCAGAACCGAAAAGAATACCGAAGATGGAAATCATGATGAGTAAGCGACGCATAGCTCTTCCGCCGATCGCTACATGCTCAGCCACGCGGGGCGAGCTCGGACGGAGTTTTGGATGCGGGTAAATCGTGCGAAGGCGGACGGCTGCTCGCGTTGCGCTGTGGCGACTGGTTCGGCTTCCACTCACGCGCCAGAATACTGTAAAAAGCTGAAGATCTCGCGCGCCCGTCCCACACGACCTTGTCTTCCCGCATCACGCCCTCGAGTTTCGCCCCGAGCTTTTCGATGGCGCGACGCGACCGTAG
>JADLBI010000034.1 GCA_020847775.1 Opitutaceae bacterium | reverse complement strand
GGCCGTGGTCATTTATATTGGCCGCCGCGCGGCCGCCGCTGCGAAGAGCGAGGAAGGCTACTTCCTCGCTGGTCGCAAGCTGGGCAAACTCTACCAATTCTTCCTCAATTTCGGCAACGCGACTGACGCCAACGGCGCGGTCAGCACAGCCTCGCTGGTTTACCAAAAAGGCGCGTCTGGCGTGTGGCTCTCGCTGCAGACGCTCTTCATGAATCCTTACTCTTGGTTCATGAATCCGTGGTTTCGCCGCGTGCGCCTCGTCACGGTGGCGGATCTATTTGAGGACCGCTTCGGCACTCGCGGCCTCGCGCGGTTCTACGCGGTGTTTCAAATCGTCGCGACCGTCATCGTCATCATCGGCTTCGGCAATCTGGTCGGCTACAAGGTCACCGCCTCCTTGCTGATTAAACCCGAAACGCAATGGACCGCCGAAGAACGCGCCTCGGTCGAGGGCTACCGCGACCTGCGCGCGCTCGAAGCGACCGCGGCCGCGGGTCCGCTGGCTGAGACTGACGCCGCCCGGCTCGACACCCTGCGCGAGCAGAACCAACGCGGTGAACTGCGCAGCTTTGTTTCGATGCTCGATAGTCCCGCCGGCAAGTGGGCCTACTACCTGATCTACACGCTCGTGGTCGGCGCCTACATCGTGATGGGCGGGCTCGAGGCCGCCGCCATTAACGAGGCCTTTCAAGGCGTTCTCATCGTGGTGTTCTCGATGATTCTGATTCCGTTCGGTCTCGCCGCCATCGGCGGCTGGAGCGCGCTCGCCGAGCGCGTGCCGCCCGACATGTTCAACCTGTTCGGCGGGGGTGGGGCAGCGAGCATCGGTGGCTGGGAGCTGGGCGGCATCTTCCTCATCTCCATCGTGCAGATCCACGGCATCATTGGCAACATGAGCGTGTCCGGCTCGGCCAAGGATGAATTCGCCGCGCGCTTCGGCGCGGTCTCCGGCACTTACGCGAAGCGTGTCATGATCATCCTCTGGGCGTTTTGTGGCCTCATCGCCATCGCGCTCTATCAAGGAGCGGATCGGTTGGCGGATCCGGACTCCGTCTGGGGCACCATGGCGCTGCACTTGCTCAAGCCCGGTTTCCTCGGCCTGATGATGGCGGGGCTGCTCGCGGCCAACATGTCCACCATCGCCGCGCAGACGATGGCGGTCAGCGCGTTATTTACGCGCAATGTTTATGCCTACCTCGCGCCCCGCGCCACGCCTGCGCAATTGGTTCGCGCCGGCCGCTGGGCCATTGTGGGGATCCTCGCGGTTGGCGTTTATGCCGCGTCGGGCATGAACGACGTCTATGCGGTAGTGCAACTACTCCTCACGGTCAATGTGCCGTTCGGCGCGGCCGTCATACTCATCTTCTTCTGGCGGCGGCTTACTGTTGTCGCGGTGTGGTCCGCAGTGATCGCTGCCGCGCTGCTCAACATCATTGTGCCTTCGCTCATCGCGCCCAATCTCACTGCCGTCACCCATCACCCGGCGCTGACGCGCCAGGTCGAGTTCAATGGTCGCGCCATGCCCGTGTTCTTCGACACGGTCGTGCGGGAAAATCGCGATGATCCCGCCTCGCCGATCGTGGGACGCGGTCGTCTGCATCTTGAGCTCGTCGTGCTCGATCGACTTGGCCTCGACGTCGCCGCCCTGACACCCTCCGGCCGCAACGCCGCGCGCTTCATCTACGATGGGTTGTTTCCGTTTATCGTGTTGTTCGCCGTCAGTCTGTGCACACGTGCGCCGGATCGCCGCCGCACCGATTTGTTTTTCGGCAAAATGAAAACTCCGGTCGGAGCCACGCCCGAGTTGGATGAGGCCGCCATGGCTGAGACCGCGCGAGTGCCACAGCGCTTTGATGGGACCAAGTTGCTGGGCGCGGGCTCCAGCTGGGAGTTTGCCAAGTGGGATCGCACCGACGCGGTTGGCTTCATCGCCTGTCTCGGGGTTTCCTTCGCGATTCTCGCCGCCTTCTGGCTGCTCCTGCGCGCCGCCTCTGGCACGCTTTGACCGCGCGACCCAGCTGAAAAAAAACGGCTCCCCGAACGAGGAGCCGTTTTGAAAAGAGGGCGCGGTGCCGCGAATCAGGCGGCGACGATATCGACCGACAATAGCTCGACGCGATCAACCGGCGTGCTGCGCTCCGGGCCGCTGGTCGGGACGGTGGCGATGCGATCGAGCACGTCATCCCCCGCGGTGAGCTCTCCGAAGGCGGTGTATTGGCGGTCGAGGAATTTGGCGTCGCCGTGGCAGATGAAGAATTGGCTACCGGCGCTGTCGGGATGCTGCGAACGCGCCATGGAGATGACGCCGCGGACGTGGGATTTGGCGTTGAACTCGGCCTTGACCTGATAACCGGGGCCACCAGTGCCGGGCATGCCGCTCTTGCCGACCTTGGTGTTGGGGCAGCCGCCTTGGATCATGAAACCCTTGATGATGCGGTGAAAGGCGGTGCCGTTGTAGAAACCCTCGCGGGCGAGTTTCTTGAAATTCTCCACAGTCTTGGGCGCGACTTCGGGCCAGAAGGCGATGGTCATGTCTCCGTAGGAGGTCTTGATGATGGCGTTTTCTGCGGGTGCGGTGTTACTCATGGAACGGTCAGCGAACCGAGCCGATAGGATTGCGGCAAGAACCAAAACGGCACGCAATCCTGCGCGCGCGGAGCGCGGCTACGGCCAAGCCTGTGCCAGGCGATCTGTTATTCAATGGCGTCAACCGGTGGGTGACGCGATTTATGCGTAGGCCTTGTCGATCAGCTCGCAGAAGTGGTGGATGAGGAAGAGGTGGGCTTCCTGGCAGGCGGCGCCGCTTTCGCTGGGCATGATGAGATCAATGGTCGCGAGTCCTTTGGCTTTGCCACCGCCGCGGCCGAGCAAGGCGATGCTTGAAAGCCCCATCGTCTTGGCTTCATGCAAGGCGGCGATGATGTTGGCCGAGTTGCCACTGGAGGTTAGCACGACCACGAGATCGCCGGGGCGGGCGAGGCCGGCGATCTGGCGCGCGAACACCTGATCGTAGCCGTAATCATTGCCGATGCAAGTGACGAGCGAACCGTCGGCAGACAGGGCGACAGCGGGCAGGGAAACGCGGTTTTTCTGGTAGCGGCCGACGAGTTCGGTGGAGAAATGCGCGGCTTCCGCCGCGCTGCCGCCGTTGCCGCAGATAAGCAGTTTTTTGTCGTGCCGCAGCGTGTCGAGAATCAGTCGGGCGGCCTCATCGATGGCCGGCTGGATGGTGTTCAGTGCCTGCAAGGTGCGAACGGATTCGGCGAGGGACGCGGCGAAAGTCATGGGATGGACAGTAGCGAGTAGTGAGTAGCGGGTAGCGAGTAGAAAATACCAAGTAGCGGATGGCAAAATGCTCGCTACGCACTACTCGCTACACACTACTTCCCAAACCCATGCGCCTGCGCCAGATCACGCTCCAAAATTTTCGCAACGTCGCGCTGGCGAAACTGGAGATGCGCGGGCGACAGACGTTTTTGCTCGGGGCGAACGGGCAGGGTAAGACAAATTTGCTGGAGGCGGCGGGATTCATCACCGCGTTGCGTTCGTTCCGCACGACGGATGGGCGCGTGTTGATCGCGCGCGGCCAGCGCGAGGGGGGCATCGCGTGCGAGGTGGAGCATGAACAGTTCGGCGACACGCGGCTGACGATCAAATTGAAACCGGAAGGGCGCGGGTTGTGGTGCGACGAGACGAAGGTCACGCGGCTGACCGAACATTTGGGGAAATTTCCCACCGTGATTTTTTCGTCGCAGGACATGGCGCTCGTGCGCGGCGCGCCAACCGGGCGGCGGCGGTGGCTCGATCTGACGCTGGCGGCAATGGACGCAAATTACCTGCGCGCATTGCAAACGTATCACCGCGCGCTGGCCGAGCGGAACAGCCTGCTCAAGCGCGGTTCGTCGGACGGCGAGCTGGATGCGTTTGAACAAACGATGGCGCCGGCGGCGGCTGACTTGGTCAGACTGCGGCACGCGGGTTTGCGGGATGTCGGCGGGCGCATGCAACACTGCTATAAAGTGATCGCCGGAGAGGAGGAGCCGGTGGGGCTGCGTTACGCGCCGAGCTTTGACGGCGCGACGGCGGCGGCGTGGCGCGAACGTTGGCACGAGGGGCGGGCGCGCGATCGGCAGTTTCGCAGCACATTGAGCGGGCCGCATCGCGACGATTTTGCTTTTTTGCACCGGCAACTGCCGGCGGGCGATTACGCGTCGGAGGGGCAGCAGCGCTCGCTGGTGCTGGCCTTGCGCTTGGCGCAGAGCGCTTGGTTTCAAGCCCGCTCTGGCGTGCGCCCGGTGCTGCTGGCTGATGACGTGCTGGGCGAGCTCGATCCGGTGCGCCGACAACGGTTTTGGGCGGCGGTCGATTCCGATGCCCAGATCATTGCCACGGGGACGAACGTGCCCGAGGTGGATGCGGGCGGGTGGCAGGTATTCGCGGTCACCGATGGTGGATTCGTAGAAACTACTGGAGGAGCCGCAGAATGAACTGGGAATTGTGGCAATGGGCGTTGGCCGTTGGGGGCGCGTTGGCAATCGGGGTGGCGAAGACCGGCATCGGCGGGCTCGGGATGCTCGCGGTGGTGATCTTCGCGAATCTCATGCCGGCCAAAGCGTCTTCGGGTTTCGTGCTACCGATGTTGGTGATGGCCGACGTGGTCGCGGTGGCGTCCTACCGGCGACACGCGCACTGGTCGTTGTTGTGGAAACTGTTTCCGTGGACCGCGCTCGGGGTGTTTCTTGGATTCCTGGCGATGGGACGGATCGATAACAATCAAGCAGGCTTGTTGATCGGCGTGATCGTGCTCGGCCTCGTCGTCCTGCATCTCGTGCGCAAGGCGAAGAAGAAAACCGATGAGCCGGAACACGCGGTTTGGTTTGCGCCGACGATCGGCGTCCTGGCGGGCTTCACGACGCTGGTGGCGAATGCGGCGGGGCCGTTAATGGCGATTTACCTGCTCGCCATGCGCCTGCCCAAGATGGAATACATGGGCACGGGCGCGTGGTATTTCATGCTGATGAATTTGTTCAAAGTGCCGTTCATGATGAATCTAGGACTCGTGGATGCTGCGAGTTTCAAGGGCAACCTGATGTTGCTGCCCGCAGTGCTGGCTGGCACGCTGATCGGGCGCATCGTGCTGAAGAAAATCGATCAGAAACTCTTTGAAACCCTCGCGCTGGGACTGGCGCTCGCGGCCGGCGCAAACCTGCTTTACCGATCATGGGGCGGATGAACGTCAGGCAGATGTGGGCGGCGAAACTCGCGGGCAAGCCCGTGCCGGGTGCGACGGCGCGGCCCGAGGGCGAGGTGGCTACGCGCGTGCCGTTCCACGGGCAGGTGCTGGGCGTGGACCCGAGTTTGCGCGGCACCGGTCTCGCGTTGATAGAGTTTGCACCGGGACGACAACCGGTGCTGCTGCGCTGCCGCACGGTGAAAGTGGCGGCGAAATTTCCGATGGCGCACGCGTTGGGCGAGATTTACCGCGCGATCGTTTCGTTTCTCGACGACTTTCCGGTGACGCATGTGGCCCTGGAGCAGACAATCTATGTGCAGAATTTCCAGACGGCGCAGATCCTCGGCGCGGCGCGCGGCGCGGCGATCGCCGCGGTGGCGTTGCGAGAGTTGCCGGTATTTGAATACGCACCGCTGCGGGTGAAGCAGGCGGTGGTGGGCGCGGGGCGGGCAAGCAAGGAACAGATGGCGCGCACCGTGATGGGGATGCTCGGCCACGGCCGCACCCTGGCGTTTGACGAGGCCGACGCGGCGGGCGTGGCGCTCTGCCACGCCTTCACGTGGAGGGAATGACGCGGATGTGTTGCCAATACCGGTAGGCGGTGTAGCCGATCCCGGTTAGGCCGGTCAGCACGGCCGGGGCGAGCAGGGCGTCGAATCCCCAGTGGAGATAACCCCAACCGCCGACGATACCGCCGCCGATGAAGCCAGTCAGCAGCACCAGATACAGGACGACGCGGCGCGGGTCCATGGCTTCGCGGCGCAGATAGTGGCCGGCGGCGATGCCGAGATCGGTGACGATGCCGGTGACGTGCGTGGTGCGCACGACCGCGCCGCTATAGGTGGTGGTGAGGGCGTTTTGCAGGCCGCAGGCCATGGCCGCGAGGTAG
>JADLBI010000033.1 GCA_020847775.1 Opitutaceae bacterium | reverse complement strand
GCTGGTTGCCCTTGGCGATGATGAAGGGGCGCAGCACCCAGTAGTTGATGTAACCGTCGAGTGTCTGCCGCGCCTTCGGGTGGTCGCGGTTGTATTCGGCGATGAGCTTGGGGAGCGTGCCGCGCTCAATCCACTCGGCCTTGCGCGCGCCGCCGGCATCACGGCCCCATACCGCCATGCGGGTTTCCTCCTCGTCCATGAAGAACACGACGATGGTGGTGGCGCCGGGACGCAGGAACACGTGCCGCTTGTTGTAGGAGTTGGCGACAAAGTTATACACGGCGGTGAAGGCGGTGCGGTTGCTGTCACCGTTGGTGCCGACCTTCACGAGCTCGGCGAAAATACCGTCCGGCGTGGTGGGCGTGACCCACGGCTGCGGCAGGACGGGCAGGGTGACGAGGTTGCCGTTGCTAGCGACGCGCTTGGTGACGGACTTGGGACGGCCCTTGCGGTCGAGGATCGGTTGGCCGTTGGCGTCGATCTGCGCGGAGCGGACTTTCTTGTAGAATGCCTGATCGTCCCGCGACGCGCCGGGGCGGCGGTTCACGAAATCGGTCGTCAACACGCCGATACGGTAATCGAGGTCGAGCTGGTTGAAGAGCTGGCGAAACCGGCGCAGGCTGTCGGCGAGCCGCGTCTGGTGTGCGGCCATGGAGGGCGAGTTATTGATGACGAAAATGAGGTCCACCTCGCGGCTCTTGGATCGGTCGGCCTCGAGATGCCGGAGCTTGCGGATGGGTTCGACCTTGACGACGATGACGTTTTCCACGCCGAGCTGTGGGTTGTTCTCATCCACCGTGTAATAGTTGAAACGGTCCTCGCCGATGAAGCCGGGGTTCGGCGCGTAGGTGAGCTCGCCGGTGTCACGCGCGAGCTTGGCGACGCCGTGTTGCGGTCCGGCTTTTTCGTCTAGCGCGAAGACGATTTTGGATTTTTCCAGCCCGACGCGGTCGGCGGGGCCCATGAAACTTTCGTGGCTGGGCACGGTGTGCGTCACCGGGGTGTTGGGGCGGGTGCTTAGCTCGACCGCGCGCACGTTGGCCAAGTTGAGGTGGCTGGACTGCACCCGCAATTCGTCCATCACGACGGGCGGCGGCGGCGGCACGGTGATCGTGACCGTGCCTCTGGACACAAGACCCGTGATCTGGTTGCGCACGGTGTAGCCGAAGCTGTCTGTGCCGGCATAGGTCTCCTCGGGGCGGTAGGCGAAATAGCCGAAGCGTGAGGTCTTCGTTTGGAAAAAATCCACCGTGTTGTCATCGCCAGACAAGCCCACGCGACCGTGCAGTGGCTCTGAGGTGATGGTATAGACCAGATCGTTGCCCGCTTCGGTGTCGAGGATGGCGGGATCGACGAGCAACTGTCCGAACGCGCCTGCGCCAGGCTCGGCGGTGGCGGTCATGGGCGTCGTGGCGACCACCATATCTTGGTCGGCGGCGGCCATTGCGGGATTGGCGAGCGCGAGGCTAGCGACGCCGAGCGGCAGCAGGCAGAGGAGGCGGGCGAATTTGAGTTTCATGATGTTGAAGGAGAAAAGAGGCGGGTCGACTTTTGGTCAGGCGAACGTGGTCTAGGTTCCCCCGGTGAACGAGGCGAACCGAAACGGTTCTACTGCCGACCAACTGCGACGGGCTGCGCCTGGCCCCAGTGGGTTGGCCCGATCAAGCGTTGGCGCGAGGGGCGCGATTGCTCACGTTATTGCCGTCGTCGCGATGCAGACCCCAGAAAGAGACCGATGAGATGGCGGTGAGTAGGCCCATGGTGATGAACGCATGGTGCAGCGCGGGGACGACCTCGGCGGGATTGGTTTGGTCAAGCCCGCGCAAAAACCAGCCCGCGACGAGCGAGGCGAAGGCCACGCCGAAGCTGAACGAGAGCTGCTGGCTCGTGCTGGCGATGCTACTGGCCTTGCTCGCGTCGCGGTCCTCCACATCCGCGTAGATCAATGAGTTCATGCTGGTGAATTGGAGGGACATGAAGAAACCCTGCGCGAAACCCAACGTCAGGATGAGCCAGATGGGCGCGCCCGGCCCGACCAAGGTGAACAGACTGATGATGACGCCGATCATCAGCGTGTTGCTCATTAAAATCGTGCGATGGCCAAACCAAGCGAGCAGGTGGCGGCTGGTGATTTTCATGACAATGGCCGCCGCCGCGGTCGGCATGGTCAGCAAGCCTGCCTGCCACGGCGAGTAACCGAGACCGAGTTGGTATAGTAACGGCAGCAGAAACGGCATGCCGCCGATACCCAAGCGCGTGACGAATCCGCCGACGACCGATAGCCGAAAAGTGCGCACGCGAAACAACCATAGCGAAAGCACGGGTTTCTCTATGCGTTGAGCGTGCCAGCCGTAAACCGTGAGCAAGGCCAGCGCCGCCACCGCCAGCAGCGTCAGTTGGCCGGCTGATACGGAGTGTTCACCGAAAACCTCCAGCACGTAGGATAGCAGGGCGATGCCTGCGCCGAAGAATAGAAAACCCAGCCGATCGAGGGGTGGCACGGCTTCGTCCACATAATTGGGCATGTAGCGGCGCACCAGCCACAGCCCGGCGATGGCGAAAGGCAGATTGATGAAGAACACCACACGCCAGTGCAGCCAGTGCACGATCACCCCGCCCACGAACGGTCCGATCATCGGACCGATCAGGGCGGGGATAATCACGTAGTTCATCGTGCGCAACAGGTCGGAGCGCGGAAACGTGCGCACCAGTGCGATGCGGCCGACCGGCGTCATCATCGCCCCACCCATGCCTTGGATGATGCGCGAGACCACAAGCATCGGCACGTTGAGTGCGAGACCGCACAGCAGTGAACCGAAGGCGAATACCACCACGGCCCACAAAAATACACGCCTCGTGCCAAACCGGTCGGCCATCCAGCCGCTGACGGGAATGAATACCGCCAGACTCAGCGTGTAGCTGGTGAGCACCGATTTGAGCGCGAGCGGCTCGACCTTGAGCCCCTCGGCCATGACCGGAACCGCCGTGTTCAAGATGGTGGCGTCGAGATTCTCCATGAACAACGCGACCGCGACCAACCAAGGCAGGTGGCGCTTGACGGCATCGGTCGGACTCATGGGAAGCCCACACGCCTATGCGTAAACCACGCGGACGCAATCCGACTGTGCGATTTCCGGCGCCAACCCACTCGCTTGGCCTATGGGAATATTTCCGGCACTCACCAACAGGTGTGATGTCGCCGTGCGTGGCGTGATCGTGGCGCGCCCCGCATGCAAATTCCCGCTGTCGTGCGCAACTCTTGGTGAAGTTGGTCTAGATAGGCTGGTTTGGCGACCGCGTCTTCAACGCGGCGTTGGGCGTAATAAACGAGGCCGAGCGTCCGCCGAGTGCGCGTTTTCGAGGTGTTGCCATCGGCCCAGTGGATGATGAGGGAGTGGCGGGCGAGCAGGTCGCCCGTGACGACGGGGCAGCAGATGGCGTGGACGTGGGGCTGGCTTCTCGATAGTTGCCGTCGGCCGTGATGGCATCGGCAATCGTCTCAAGCGGCCGAGGCGCATGCCGTCACTTGTGAGTCGCGCCGGCATCGGCGGGCTCCGTCTCGCGCACGACTTTGAGGTTGCCGTATTTGATAAAGCCTTCGGGCAGGTCGGTGGTGACGAAGGCCTCGGGGTCCTTGATGGTGCGGTCAAAAAAGTCCGCTCCCGCCGCCAACATTTTTTCGACGAATTGGTTGAGGTCGCGGTGCGCGGGATCGTCGGTGACCATGGTGGTCTTCCAGAGCAACTTGGGTTTTTGGCGTTGGCCGGGCTTGGGTTCGGGCAGGGAGGCGGGATTGGCCCAGGCGCTCACGCGGATAAAGAGTTTTTCGGACTGTGCTTCCTGCAATCGTTGCTCATGAAACGCGGTGCGGGAGTTGATGAGATGGGTTTGCAGGCCCATGATGGAGGCGGTCGGCGGTTCAGTGGTTTCGTCCATGAGCACGCCTTTGAGATATGGGTTGCGCAGATATCCGCGGCCGCAATGCACCGTGAGGATGATCCCGGGCGCTTCACCCGGAGCCGCGGGTCGAAAACCGCGTTGGGCGAGTTCCTTACCCAGATGTTTCAGCACCACCTCCTGGTCAATGGGGCGCACGAGTGGCACTTCACTGGGCGTCTCCTCGATCGCGACAATGTCGTAAACTTTACTGTGCTCCTTAATCTTCTCGCGCCCCCACCGGGTGAACGGTTGGTCCACCTCTGCGCGCACCTGAATATTGAGCGGCAGCGGCTCATCGGCGGCTGTGAGCGTCAGCGTCAACAGTCCGAAAATGGCGAGGCCGACGCGGTAACGAGAAAATTTCATGAGGCGATGGGAAGGTTTGATGGCTGCAAGCGTAGTTTAGCGTTTTAGTGACGCAATCTGGACCGCAGCCAGTTACAACCCACTACAACGTTCGGCAACTGTGCCATTCTTTCCCATTGACCGAGCCGGGCTTAGCGCCTGACTGGGCGGCATGGTGCCGAGCGTTCTGATCGTTGATGACGAAAAGCACACCCGCGAGGGGCTCCAACAGGCGTTGGAGGACAACTACGACGTGTCCGTGGCGGCCAACGCCGACGAGGCCTTCAACCTGCTCGACGCGCAGCCGTTTGACGTGGTCGTGACCGATCTACGCATGCCCGGCAAATCGGGTCTCAAAGTCATCGACAAGGCCCTCGCGCTACCCCAACGCCCGGCGGTGCTCATGATGACCGCCTACGGCAACATCGAGACGGCGGTCGAGGCGATGAAGCGCGGCGCGGTCGATTTTCTGACCAAACCGGTCAACATCGAGCGGCTTGAGGTGCTCATCCAGCGCGCCCTGCGCACCAAGACGCTCGAAGTCGAGGTCAGCCAGTTGCACGAGCGGCTCGATGAAAAGTTCAACTTCGCGCACATCATCGGCCACTCCGCCAAGCTGCAGGAAGTGCTCGCCCGCGTGAAACTCGTGGCGCCATCGAAGGCCACCATCCTCGTCGAAGGCGAATCCGGCACCGGCAAGGAGCTGATCGCGCAGGCCATTCACCAAGCCAGCCCGCGCAACCGCGGCCCGCTCGTCGCCGTGCATTGCGCGGCGCTGTCGGAAAATCTGCTCGAGAGCGAGTTGTTTGGGCACGAGCGCGGCGCGTTCACCGGCGCCAACGAGCGTCGCATCGGCCGTTTCGAATCAGCCGACGGTGGCACGCTGTTCCTCGACGAAATCGGCGAAATCTCCGCCTCCACCCAAGTCAAGCTGCTGCGCTTTCTCGAAAACAAAACCATCGAGCGTGTGGGGGGCACCAAGTCGATCGAGCTCGACGTGCGCCTAGTGGCCGCGACCAACCGCAACCTTGAGCAATTGGTCCGCGAGGGAAAGTTTCGCGAAGATCTCTTTTTTCGGCTCAACGTCGTGCGCATCACCATGCCGCCACTGCGCGAGCGCGCGGACGACGTGCCGCTGTTGCTCGCGCACTTTCTCAAGCTGTTTTCCGAGGAGAACAAGACGCCTTTGCTCACTCTCGAACCCGGCGCGGTGCGCACCCTGCAGGCGTATGCCTGGCCGGGCAATATCCGCGAGCTGCGCAATTTTTGTGAGAACGCCGTGGTGCTGCACCGTGGCGGCGGGCTCAGCGAATATGATCTCGATCCCAAGTTCCGCGGCGGCGCGCCCGCGGCCGCTGGCGCCGCGGCTTCATCAGGCGCACCTGCGGCCAACCCGCTATCCATCGAGGAAAACGAGAAGCGCGTGCTACGCGAGGCGCTGATCAAGTCGCGCGGCAACCGCACCCAGGCCGCCAAGCTGATGGGCATCAGCCGACGCACCCTGCACCGCAAAATCGCGCAATGGCCCGAGCTCGACGTCGTTGACTGATGAACCGGCCGCGCACGCTGCAAGAGTGGATTCACTGGCTGGAGGCGGGGCGCGGCGCGCGCGTCGTTCGGCTAGCCGCCGTGATCCTCGGCGCGCTGGCGCTTTCGCTGCTGATCGCTTGGAAACAGTTTCACGGCCCGTTGGATGAAGGCACGTTGCGCCAGGCCGGACTCGCGCGGCAGTTGGCGCGCGGCGAAGGCTTCACCACGCCGGTCAACTACCCGCAGACGCACGCCGTGCTGGCGGCGCGTGGCGGCGGTTTTGATGCGGCGCGCCCGATGCCGGAGCTTTACGAAGCGCCGCTGTATGCGCTCGTGATCGCCGGCGGGATGCGCATGCTGCCAGAGGCCTGGCACGCGGCGCTGTTTAGCGATCCACCGCAGCCACCCGACGGTTTCGCGGCGGACTATTTTTTATTGGGCCTAAATCTGCTGCTATTCTGGCTGGCCGCGTGGCTCACCTTTGATCTGGGCCGACGGTTGTTCGACGTTCGCACCGGTTGGCTGGCGGCGGGCGCGGTGCTGGTGTCGGCCCCGTTGTGGAGGCAGATCGTCGCCGTCAATGGACTACCGTTGCTGATGGTGCTCGCGCTCGTGGTATTTCGCTGCTGGTGGCAGGTCGAAAACGCTTTCACGCAAAAGCGCATACCGTGGGCGTGGTTGGCGGGTTTGGGCGCGGGGTGCGCCCTGTTGTTTTTGGCGGAATACAGTGCCGGATTGCTAATTGCCGTGGTGCTTGGGCACGTGGCGTGGCGCGCGGATCGGTCACGGCGCTGGGCGGCGCCCAGTGTGGTTGCCGCCGCGTTTTTGCTGCTGGTCGGCCCGTGGGTCGTGCGCAACCAGGCGCTGACGGGCTACCCGACTGCGCTGGCGTGGCAAAACGTGGCGCTGAAAGAGGGCGACCCCACTGCGTCGCCCGCCGCCACGCGTTCAGAGCTGTCCGCGGTGCTGCCGCGCGTGGACCTAGACAAGCTCGGCAACAAAATGCTCACCTATTTGCAGGACAACCTGAGCGGGCGGCTGTGGTCGGGCGGCGCGATGTGGTTTCTGGCGTTTTTCGCGGTGGGCTGGCTGTATCGATTTCGTCAAACCGAGACCGACTGGATGCGGTGGATGGCCACGGCGGCACTAGTTGTCCTGCTGATAGGGCAGGGGGCGTTCAACTCGGGTGAGAGCGTGCGCTTGGTCGCGGCGTGGCTGAGCCCGTTGATCATTATTTTTGGCGCGGGGTTCTTCTTTGTGTTGATTGGCAGCAATCCCGTGTTGTCGCGCTGGCCCGCTTGGTGCGCGCTGGCCTTACTAGCGGTCTACGCCCTGCCGCTTGGGCGCGACGCGCTGGAGCCGCGCCGACTGCATTTTGCGTATCCGCCGTATTACCCGCGTTTGTTCATGGGCTTGAAACAGGAGATGCAGCGTCGCGATCAGGCGCACCGGTTTGGCGTGATGGCCGACGTGCCCGCTGGTGTGGCGTGGTATGGCGACCAGCGCGTCTGGGCGCAGCCGTCGCGCTTGCGCGATTTCTACGCAGTCACATTGGAGCAATCGATCGGCGGTCTGCTGCTCACGCCGCACACGTTGGACCGGCCGTTTTTCTCCGAACTGGCCGCCTCGCGGGACGAAGCGCTGCGCACCGACATGGCGGGGCTGCGGAGGTTCGG
>JADLBI010000032.1 GCA_020847775.1 Opitutaceae bacterium | reverse complement strand
CGACAAATACAACGCGGTCGTCCGCGAAATCGAGGCCGCCCACAAGCGCGGCCAGCCCGTGCTGGTCGGCACCGTCTCGGTCGATTCGTCGGAAGTGCTCTCGCGCATGCTCAAGCGCGCGGGCGTTATCCACACCGTGCTCAACGCCAAGTTTCACCAACAGGAAGCCGAGATCGTTTCGCGCGCCGGCCTGCCCGGCGCGGTGACCATCGCCACCAATATGGCCGGCCGCGGCACTGATATTAAGCTCGGGCCCGGGGTGCGCGAGGCGGGCGGCCTTTACGTCATCGGCACCGAACGCCACGAGTCGCGCCGCATCGACCGACAGCTGCGCGGCCGTTGCTCGCGCCAGGGCGACCCCGGCATGACGAAGTTTTTCCTCTCGTTGGAGGACAATCTCATGCGCCTCTTTCTCAAAGGCAATCTGGCCTCGCGTCTCATGGAGGGTTCGATGAAAGAAGGCGAGGAGCTCGAGCACCCCTGGCTCAACCGCTCCATCGAAAGCGCGCAGAAAAAGGTGGAGCAGCAGAACTACTCCGTGCGCAAACGCTTGCTCCAATACGACGACGTGCTCAACCAGCAGCGGGAGGTCGTTTACGGCATTCGCAACGGCGCGATCCACGCCGAGCGCCCGAAGGACATAATCTTCGAGCAGGTGGAGGAGGAGATCGTCACGCGCTTGGAAAACGCCGGCTTCGGCGACAAGCACGAGCCCGAGTTTGCCGAGTGCGAACGTCTCGCCAGCTGGATTAATTCGCATTTTCCGATCAGCCTCAGGGCCGACGAACTCAAGGGCGATTTCGACGCCATCTCGGCCCATATCCTCGAGCGCATCAAGCAAGCCTACGCGGTCAAAGAGTCGGTCGAGAACCCGCAGGCGCTCGCGCCGGTTGAACGCTACGTGATCATCAACGCCATCGATCGCCACTGGCATGAGCATCTCACCGAGATGGAAGAGCTGAAAAAAGGCATCTTCCTGCGTTCCTACGGCCAAAAGGATCCACTCGTGGAATACAAAGGCGAGGCCTTCCGCTATTTCGAAGAACTTATGAACCAGGTGCGGCTGCAAATCTGCACCGGCCTGTTCCGCAGCGCTTCAAATCTCGAGGTGTTTGAAAACATGCTCGCGCTGCTCAGCCGCTCGGCGAAAGCCGTGGGTCCGGCCGACGAACCCGCGCCTGCGCAGCGTAGTGCGCCGCAGGCTCCCGCCGCCGCGAACGGTGGCGGTGCCGAAGAGATTCAACTACCCAAGGTCACCATCCGCCGCGAGACGCCGAAAGTCGGCCGCAACGAACCCTGCCCCTGTGGCAGCGGCAAGAAGTTTAAAAACTGCCACGGCGCCTGAGTGGACGGCATTTTTTCGCGTGACCAAAGAAGAGACAGCCCTGTCGCCGAACGATCCTTACGCGGACCGGCCTACATTCTGGCAACGGCAACGCGCCGAGGTTTGGGCCGTGGGGATTTTCGTGCTCACAGCGGTGCTCACGGTGGTGAGTTTCCCGCCGTTCAACGCGCCGGAATTCGCGTATGCGTTTGCCGCTCCGGCGATTTTTTGGGCGTATCTGCGGCCATCGTTTCGGCTCTACGCGGGCACGATGCTGACCGCGCAGGCGGTGGCGTGGTGCGTCATTTTAGGTTGGCTGCACCATGTGACGTGGGCCGGGTTGCCGCTGCTCGGGGTCGTCGTCGGTGCATGGATCGGCGTGTGGTATCTCGCGGTGTGGTGGGCCATCCCGCTGATGCAGCCGCGTAAACCGTTGCAGCGCGTGCTGGTGATTTTTGGCCTCGCCGGCTTGTGGGTCGTGATCGAGTGGACCCGCACTTGGTTGCTGAGCGGTTTCCCGTGGCTGCCGCTGGCGGCCAGCCAATGGAAGCGTTCCATCTTGCTGCAAATCGCCTCGATCACCGGGGCCTATGGCGTGTCGTTTATCTTGATTGTTTTTAATCTGGGCATCGCGGCCTATGCGCACCGCCTGCTGCGCGAGGCGAAACAGGGTCTTAAAAAACGCAGCCCCGAGTTCATGACGGCGCTGATGGTGCTGATCTTCCCGTCGTTTTTGCTGCTCGGCGGCATGTTTCCTCAGCAACGCGCGGACTTCGCGCGAATCGCCTTGGTGCAGCCCGATGTGCCGCAAACTTTGAAATGGGACCCCGCGCAGGGAAAGGATATCGCCGAGACGCTTGAGCAGCTCACACTCAAGGCCGCGAAGGATTGGCCCGACGCGATTTTTTGGCCGGAAGCGGTGACGCCGTGGGCCGTGCGCGGCGATCCCTACACGCGGGATTTCGTGGCTTCGCTGTCCGCGCGGGTGAATACTCCACTGGTGCTGGGCTCGATCGCCATTGAGCAGCACGAGCAACCGGACGAGGCTTGGTATAACGGTGTTTTTGTGGTCACGCCCGACGGCGCGGTGGCCGACGCCTATTACGCGAAGCGGCATCTGGTGCCGTTTGGCGAATACGTGCCGCTACGTCCGGTGCTGGGCTGGATCGAAAAATTTGTCCCCATCGGCGGCGATTTTTCACCGGGCGACGACCCGCGGCCATTACTGCTGCCGATGCAGCGTGGTTTGGCGGTTATTGGCCCGCTGGTTTGTTTCGAGGACATTTTCCCACAACTCGCGCGGGCGAGCGTGCGCATGGGCGCTGAACTCCTGACGGTGCAGACCAACAACGGTTGGTTCGGCGAAGGCGGCGCGGCGTATCAACACGCGGCGCATTCCGTGCTGCGCGCCATAGAGACGCGCCGTCCGGTCGTGCGCGTGGGCAACAGCGGGTGGAGTGGCTGGATCGACGAATATGGCAACGTGCGCGACACGATGATCGATGAAAACGGCAGTATCTATTT
>JADLBI010000031.1 GCA_020847775.1 Opitutaceae bacterium | reverse complement strand
CCAAACGGCCACTGCTCCCTTGCGCCGGAACGGGATTTTGCGCCAAGGTGCGACAGATGCACCCGCTGCTCGCCATCGTTGATACTTTGCCCGTCCTGCCGTGGTGGGCGTGGGCGGGTTTTTTCACTTTCATCTCCGCCATGCTCGCGCTCGATCTCGGCGTGCTGCAGCGCGAGGCGCACGAAGTGAAGATGAAGGAAGCACTCGGCTGGTGCGCGGTCTGGTTCTCGCTCGCCCTCGCGTTTAACGGCTTGATCTGGTGGTGGCGCGGCCCCGCGCCGGCACAGGAGTTTCTGGCGGCCTACCTCGTCGAGCTCTGCCTGAGCGTGGACAACGTTTTCGTTTTCATCCTCGTCTTCGCGTATTTCAAAGTCGCGCCGCGCTATCAGCACCGCGTGTTGTTTTGGGGCATCCTCGGCGCAGTCATCATGCGCGCGGTGTTCATTCTGGTCGGCGTCAGCGTCATCGCGCGATTCCACTGGATCCTCTACATTTTCGGCGCGTTCCTCGTTTACACCGGCATCAAGATGGCGCTGCCGAGCAAGGAGGAGGTTGACGTCAACCCCGAGCACAACTTCGCCGTGCGGCTTTTCCGCCGGTTCTTTCCGGTCAGCAACAAGACCCACGGCGGCGATTTCTTCGTGCGCGAAAACGGCCGCAACGTGGCCACGCCACTCTTTATCGTCCTCATCGTGGTAGAGACGACCGATGTGGTCTTCGCCCTCGATTCGCTACCCGCCGTGCTCGCGATCACGCGCGACGGGTTCATCGCCCTCACCTCGAACGTCTTCGCCATCCTCGGGCTGCGCTCGCTCTATTTCGCGCTCAACGGCGTCATGCAGCTCTTCCGCTATCTGAAGATCGGCCTGGCGCTCATCCTCTGCTTCATCGGGGTGAAAATGCTCATCGAGTCCTGGGTGCATGTGAGCATCGGCGCCTCACTCGGCGTCATCGCCGGCGTGCTCACGCTCTCGGTCCTCGCTTCGCTTTTGATTCCCGAGAAAAAATAGCCCGGTCAGGCGATAAACCGCCGGGTCCACTCGGGCTTGGCCAAGGGACGCGGCCGCCAATCGCCCCAAAGGCGATACCGCCAGCGCGCCACGAGTTTATACCCCGCATCGCGCCACGACGACGGCACCCATCCAAGCACCGTGCCCAAGACACCCGCGCATCCGCCGCAGTGTTTCAAGGCCGCCACCACCGCATTGGTGCGCAGAGAAAAATCCGGCAAATCGCGTCGCCCCCATTCCGGCACGAACACCAAAGAGTCGAAGTTTTCCGTGGGCAAGCCGTGGGCGCGCAAATAGGCTTGGGCCACCGCGCTCTGTAAAGACGCGAACCGCAACCCGCCGCGGCGATCCACCCGCAGCAACCCTCGCACGCAGCGGTTGCACAACCCGCACTCGCCATCAAACAACAGCACCGCGCCGGTGATCTGGGTGGGGGCGCTCATGTTTGCCGTCGTGCGAAAACCTCCGCGAGGTCGGCCAAATCGCAGGCCACGTCCGCCAGCGCGGTGAAGCGCTCGCAACGCGCCGCGTCGGAAAACAGGCCGAGCTCGGAATACGTGACGATCCCCTCCTGCAATTTCCACCGCCCCGCGGCCGACCCCATGATTTTTTGGCGGATTTCCGGCAGGAGCGCCGCCGCAAAAAACGCCGGCTGATTGCAACGCACGAACCATTTTTTATCGAAGGCCGCGTCGCCTACTTGCAGCTCCCGTGCGCCGAATAACTCCAATACCTTGCTGCCGAAACCTTGCGGCAAGAGTTCAAAACTCAACCCGCTGGCCACAGCGGGCGTCACCGCGATGGCCGACCAAGTGGTCTTCGATTTGCCTGTGCCAGTGGTGTAGTTGAACAGCCGCACCTGTTTGCCGCGCACAAACCCCACGGCCTCGGGCGGCGGATGCACGCCGAACTTTTTAGGTTTCTCCACCACCGAGATTTTAAGCCGCCCCGCTAGCACGCGCAGATTATCCAGAGCCTTTTGCGCCATCGCAGCCCCGATCCGCCACAAGAGAACAAATACGCCAGCCATCGCGACCAAGAGCAGGACAAACACGAGCGCTTGTTTTTCCATGCGCGGAAAATGGCGCTGCGCTCGGCGAGCGGCGAGCGGATAAAATAAAAAGCCGGAGGCGTTACGCCCCCGGCTTGAGCTTTTTAGCGGCCACGGAACAGATCGCTCACGCGACGGCGATGCGGCGCGGCTTGATCGCCTCGGCCTTCGGCACGGTCACAGTCCGCACGCCATCGCGCAGCTCGGCCGCGACGTTGTCGGCGTTGATCGCGTTGTCGTGAGTGAGCACGAGTTCGTAGGTCGCGTCCACCGACTCGCGGTGCAACGTGGTCCAGCCATCGGGCCGTTGCCAATCGCGGCGGCCGGTGACGCGGATCTCGCCGTCATCGGCGGTGATTTCGACGCCGGATTTGACGACGCCGGGCAACTGCACGGTCAAGGTGTAGGTGCCTTCGTCTTCGCGCACGCGATAAGCGGGCTTCTGCACGGGACCGGCCGAGCGGTCGTTGTCACCGCGCGTCGCGGGTTCGCGGCGCAGGGAGGGAATCAGGTTATTGATGAATGACATGGTAGGGTTCTCCTCGGTTAAGGTGTTTCAGTTGACGGCCACGCTGATCTTGCGGGGCTTCGACTCCTCGCGCTTGGGCAGCGTCACGGTTAGCACGCCGTTCTCATAAGCGGCGGCGACCTTGTCGGCTTGCAGCGTGTCGGATACGCGGATGGAGCGTTCGAGTTTGTAACTCGATTCGCCGGACTCGTCCTTGGTCTTGCGCGCGGCAGTGACGTTGAGCCAGCCGTCCACGAGTTCGACCTGGATGTCGTCGCGGTTGACGCCGGGCAGATCGGCGCGCACGTAGGCGTTGTCCTTATCCTCATACAGATCGATCGGGAACTGCGTGGCCGCCGGCGTGGCGAAGTCGCTCAGCGCGGTGTTGAACAGGCGATCAATCTCGTTTTCCAAGCCCGCCCACGGCGTGTAGGCGTAGCGGTTCAGCGCAGGAACGCCGCGCGTGACTGGTTGGTTGTATCGAACGATTCTCATGATGTTTTATCTGGTTAAGGGTGATGGTTGGTTGATGCCCGTGGTAGTGCAGGTCTGGTGCCGCCCGCGCCGAATACGTCCGCGGCCTGCCGGCCAACGACTTAACATTGCCGCGCGACCCGCATTGGGAAAATACGGCCCGCGGTGAGACGTCACACCTGAGAAGTATTTTCCCGCGACTTTATGCATTGCCCCGGCGTTGGCCTTGCCGCCAACCTTGGCGGAAATATGAGGTGGTGTGCCGCTATTATGATCTTGGGCGGATTGCTGTCCGTCGGTGCATCGGCGGCGGAAGAACCCATGGTCATCCATTTTGGTGCGCCGAAGGACGCCGCGCCGCTTTCATATCTTGATGAGCAAGGCCGCCCGCGGGGCTTTATTATCGATGTGCTGCAGGCGGCCGCGAAAGCCGGGGGCTTTAAGGCCGATATCTCGCTTGATTGGTGGCGAATCACGGTCCCGGCGTTCGAGCGGGGGGATTATGACGCCATGACGATGATCAGCAGTACCGATCAGGAGCTGACGCTTTATAATTACTCGATTGTGAGCGCGACCATCAAGGGGGTGACATATGTGCGGTCGGATCGGCCGGTGCTGGATAGCATTCACAAATTTGCCGGCAAAAAAATCGGCGCATTGGCCGGCACCACCGCGCTCGTTAACGCCCTGAAACATCCGGAATGGGGCGCGGTGCTGGTTTCTTATTCGACCCCGGATGAGTTGTTGATGGCTACCGCCCGCGGAGAGTGCGATGCCGCGTTGTTCACTAGCACGCTGACATTGAGGGTGCAAAACGAGCACGGCTTGCGCAAGGCCGTGGTTGAGGATCTGGCGCATACCTACCACGTCGTGTTTCACAAAAGCGACGTCGAGAAATTCGCGCGGTTCAACGAAGCTCTGGCGGTCATCCGCGAAAACGGCGTCTATGCCGGCATTTTCGCCAAGTGGATTGGCCCGGTCGAGCCCCGCCCTATCCGACTTGCCGACCTGCGACCCTATGTGCTGCCGATTAGCGCCGTTGCGCTGGTTATCATACTGATCATCTGGATGCAGCGCCGGGCGCTCGCTCATGTCGCCCGGCACGCCGATGCGTTGCGGCTAAGCCAGCGGGAACTCGAGCAATCCAACCGCAAGCTCGCAGCCGCAATCACACACGCTGAGCAAATGGCCGCGCAGGCCGACCAAGCCAACCGGGCCAAGAGCAGCTTCCTCGCGATGATGAGCCACGAGATCCGCACGCCCATGAACGGTGTCATCGGCATGGTGGATCTCCTGCGCGACAGCCCGCTCACCGACGAGCAGCTGCAGCTGGCCGCGACCGCGCGCCACAGCGCCGAATCTCTCCTTGGGGTGATCAACGACATTTTGGACTTCACCAAGATCGAAGCCGGCCAGTTGCAGTTCGAGGCGAAGCCCTTTGACGTGCGCGAAATAGTCGACGGCGCACTCGCCGCTTTTGCCGGGCGCGCCCAAGCCCGCGGCATCGCGCTCACGCAGCAGATCGAACCGCAGGTGCCCGAGCTACTCGTCGGTGACGCCGGACGGCTCAACCAGATTTTAGTCAACCTCTTGGGCAATGCCCTAAAGTTTACCCACGAGGGCAGTGTGGCGCTAAACGTTGGCGCGGAGTCGGCCAGCGAGGGCGTGGTCCGCCTGCGTTTCACCGTGCGTGACACAGGGATCGGCCTTATGGCGGAGGAGCAAGCGCGCCTATTCCAGCCCTTCATGCAGGCCTCCTCCGGCACCACCCGCAAGTATGGCGGCACCGGTCTTGGCCTCGCGATTTGCAAACAGCTCGTCGAGCACATGCGCGGGCAAATCGGCGTGGAAAGCACGCCGGGCCGAGGATCGACCTTTTGGTTTGTCGTCGAGTTGCCGCTGGCCACCTCAATCGCCCGCCAGACCGCATCACCCTTAGCCCCGGCGGAAAACCTTAGTCGGCTCCGCGTACTTGTTGCCGAGGATAACGCGGTTAACCGCAAAGTTGTGGCGTTGCAGCTCAAACGTCTCGGCAGCCCGTGTGTGCTGGTTGAAAATGGCGTGCAGGCCCTCGCCTATCTGCGGAGTGGGACCTGCGACGTGGTGCTGATGGACTGCGAAATGCCGGAGATGGACGGACTTGAGGCCACGCGTCGGATTCGCGCCCGGGAAGCCGAACGCCGCGCTCGCGGCGAAAATTTTCCGCCGCTATGCATCATCGCCGTCACCGCCAATGCCATGCGCGGCGACCGCGAAGCCTGCTTGGCTGCCGGCATGGATGACTATCTGAGCAAGCCGCTGCGGCTCCCTGAGCTTTCCGCCGCCCTCGGGCGCGCCCTCGCCGCGCGGAGTTTGTAACGTATTATATTACAAACCGGTTTGGGCACCTTGGCAGTCTGTGGTGCGCTGCGCCGGGCTTGCAGGCGGGGCGGGTCGGGGCGAGAATGCGGGCATGCTCGAACGTTTCATCCAGGCATTCATCCCGTTGTTTGTGGCGATCGATCCGATCGGCATGGTGGCGATTTTTCTCGCGCTGGGGCGCGGCACGCCACCGGCCGCGCGGCGGCGCATCGCGCAACAAGCGACCATCACGGGCGGTGGCGTGGCCTTGCTGTTTCTGTTGCTGGGACAAAGCATTTTTTCGGCGCTGGGCATCAGCGTGAGCGACTTCCAGATCGCGGGCGGACTCATCTTGTTCATCCTGGCGGCGCGCGATTTGATTCACTCCGCGGCGGAGGAGCCCGCGCCCTTGGTTGAGGGTTTTGGCATCGTGCCGCTGGGTATGCCGTTGATCGCTGGTCCGGCGGCCATCGCGGCGCTGCTGCTCCTGGCCAACACAGTCGGCTTGTGGCCCACGTTGGCCGCGCTGGTGGCCAACCTCGTGCTGCTGGCGCTGGCCTTTGCCTACAGCGAGTGGCTTGGCCGCAAGATCGGCGCGACCGGGCTGCGCGCGATCTCCAAAATCATCTCGATGCTGCTAGCCGCCATCGCGGTGAACATGATCCGCCGCGGGATTTTGGATTTTGTTTAACCGCCCCGCTCTATCCGGCAAAGGTGGTCAGTAGGTCGGCGTAGATTTTAGCGGCACGGGTGAGCTCGCTGAGCTTGGCGCGCTCGTTGACGGCGTGAATGTCCTCGCCGCCCGGGCCGTAGCCAAGCGTCGGGATCTTGAGGTGGTGCGCGAAGAAGTGCATGTCGTTGAACCCGGTGGACACACTGAACACGGGCGGCTTCCGTCGCACGCGCGTGAGGCTGCCGGCCATCGCGGCGAAGAACGCGTCGTCGGGCGCGTGATAGCACGGGTGGTTATCAGAGACCTTCTTGATGGAGATGGCGCACTGCGGGATTTTTTTCGCGGCGGCGGCGAGGAAATCGCGCAGGTCGGCCTCGGCCTGGGCCACCGTCTCGACGGCGAGCACGCGGCGGTCGATAGAGAAGCGCGCGAGCGCGGGCACGGTGTTGATCTTGCCGCCCTCGCCGGAGGAAAACACGCCGCCGATGTTCATCGTGGGGCGCATGGTTTTGCCATCGGGTGTGGTGAAGGTGCGGCGCGCGAGGGTCCGCTTGTAATCGTCGAGCGCGAGCACGAGCGCGGACATTTTTTCGAGGGCGTTGACGCCGACTTCGGGCGTGGAACCGTGGGCGGCGCGGCCATGCGCGGTGACTTCGAGCCAGACGACGCCATTGTGGCCGCAGCAGATTTCGTCGCCTTCGCCGCCTTCCATCACAATGGCGTAGTCGGGTTTGATCGGGGCGTTGGCCACGAGCCAGCCGGCGCCGAGGAGCGAGTCGGTTTCCTCGTCGGCGGTGAACGACACTTCGACGTTCATCAGCGGCGCGGTCTTGGTGGCTTTGAGCGCCTGCAACGCGAGCAGCAAGCTGGCGATGGAGCCCTTCATGTCGGCGGTGCCGCGACCATAGATCCAACCGCCGCTGACCGCGCCGCTGAATGGGCTGCCGTGCCGCCACTCACCGGAGACGGGAACGACATCGTAGTGCGCGTTGAAGTGGATGGTCTTTTTCGCGCCGCGCCCGGCGAGCCGACCGAGGACGTTGTAACGCGGGTGGTCGTGCTGCTCGCGGGGCAGGACTTTTTTCAACTTCGCGGTCGGGACGGGCAGGCGGCGCGCTTGCAGCCCGACGGCCTGCATTTCGTGCATGAGGTAGGACGTGATCGAGTCGTAGTGGGCACCGGGCGGATTGACTGTGGCGATGCCGACGAGTTGTTGCAGGCGGGCGACGAGATCTCCCGTGTGCGCATCGATGTAGGCGGCGGGATTTTTTGGCATGGCGAAAAGGGTTAAGGAGAAGGTGTGATGATACAGGAGAGAACCACGAATGGACACGAATGCACACCAATCTGAGAGGCAACTGAAGCCACGCTACGCCGAGCTTCGGCGTCACGTTTAGCGGCTCTGGAATTCGTGTCCATTGGTGTCCATTCGTGGTTAAAAAGATCGGAGGAAGCCTTGGTCACGGACCTTTGATCGAGACGTAAATCAGGCGCGCCAAAGTGAGCGTGACCATCGTCAGGAACACGGGGCGCACGAAGCGAGCGCCTTTTTTCATCACGAGCCCGGCGCCGAGCTTGGCGCCAATGAGCTGGCCTACGCCCATGGTGAGCCCCGCGCCGAGGTGCACGCTGCCGTGCAACAGAAAAACCGCGAGCGAGGCGAGGTTGCTGGTCGCGTTCATGACCTTGGTGCAACCGGTCGCGCGCACGAAGTTCATGCCCTGCACGGCGACCAGCGCCATCGTCCAAAACGTGCCGGTGCCGGGCCCGAAAAATCCGTCGTAGAAACCCAGGCCCAGGCCAAACGCGGTGAAGAACCACGACCAGCGCCAGCGCGGCGGATGATCTTGCTGGCCGATTTGCGGGCGAATAATCGTGTAGAGCAAAATCGCCCCCAATAGCCACGGGATGAGTTGGCCCAGCAGATTGGCGTTCAGCAACGCCACCGCAAACGCGCCCGCGACGGCCCCGACTAACGTCAGGACAATGCCGAGCCGACACGCCTTGAAGTCCACCGCGCCCAGCCGGGTGTAATGCCACGCGGCGGAAACGCTGCCAAAGGAGGCCTGCAGTTTATTGGTGCCGAGCGCGACCGGCGCGGGCAGGCCGAGGTTGAGCAGCACTGGCACGGTGATGATGCCACCGCCGCCGGCCATGGCGTCCACCAGCCCGGCGATCAAGCCGGTGGCGAATAGCAGGGGATAATGCCAAAGTGACATCGTGGGCAAAGCCTGTTCGACTGCGCGGCGATGCACGAGGCGGAAAAAATCATCGTCGAACTGGGCTTGCAACCACTGCCCGGCGAGGGCGGGTTCTTTCGGCAAATCTGGATCGCGCCCTTGCGGCCCGGAGAAACACGTTCGGCGACTTCAATCATCCATTACCTGATGACGCGGGAATCGTTTTCCGCGCTGCACCGTCTGGCGATGCGCGAGACTTGGCGTTTTCAAGCCGGCGATCCCGTGCGACTGATGCAGTTGGGCGGCCCCGCCGGTTTTGAGGCGGTGATTTTGGGGGCGAACACCGCGCGGGGCGAACAGCCACAAGCGGTCGTGCCGGCGGGGGTTTGGCAGGGCGCGCATTTGGCCGAAGGCGCGTCGCGGGGCTGGGCGCTGCTGAACTGCGCCGTGGAACCGGCGTGGGACGAGCGTGATTTCGAGCTGGGCGAACGCGCGGCGCTCCAGCGGGAGTTTCCCGCCGCGGCCGATGAGATCACACGGCTGACGCGAGATGCATTTTGACAGCTCGATACCACGCTCTAGCGTGGCGGCAACATGACTCTGGCCGATCTCAGAAAAGAATACAGCCTCGCCGGATTAAAGGAAACCGACCTGGCGAAAGATCCGTTTCGCCAATTCGACAAGTGGTTTCACGAGGCCGAGGCGGCCAAGCTCAACGAGCCCAACGCCATGACGCTAGCCACGGCGACACGCGACGGACGGCCTTCGGCGCGCACGGTTTTGCTCAAGAGCGTGGATGCGCGCGGCTTTGTGTTTTACACCAACTATGAGAGCAGCAAGGGCCGCGAACTCGACGCCAACCCGCGCGCCTCGCTCGTGTTCCCTTGGCTCGATCTCGAGCGGCAGGTGATCGTCACCGGCACGGTGGCGAAAGTCTCGCGCGAGGAGGCCGACGCGTATTTCCACAGTCGGCCGCTGGCGAGCCAGCTCGGCGCGTGGGCCTCCGCACAAAGCACAATCCTCTCCAGCCGCCGCCAGTTGGACGACAACATGAAGGCCGTGGAGAAAAAATACGCGGGGCAAACAGTGCCGCTGCCGCCGCACTGGGGCGGCTACCGGCTCGCCCCGGAAACCGTGGAGTTTTGGCAGGGCCGGCGCAGCCGCCTCCATGATCGGCTGCGCTATCGGCGCGAGGCCGACGGCTCCTGGACGATTGAGCGGCTCTCGCCTTGAAAAAGAAATCTCCTGTGCGCCGTCGCCCCTCCCCGGGGGCCGCCCACCCGACAACCAGGTTGCTGTCTGACGCGCTTGGCGCGCTCGGCGAAGGGGTGCTCGTGCTCACACGCTCACCGCGCAAGGGCGGCTTGCCCATTGTTTATGCCAATGCCGCTTTTTGCCAAATGAGTGGCTATACGGCCGGGGAACTGACCGCCGCCGCGCACGGTTTGCTCCATGTGGAGGCCGAGGATCGGAATCGCCTGACGCAGTGGCTCAAATCCGGCGCAACGGAAACCCCGCTCGCGGGCGAAAGCAGTCTGCGGCGGCAGGACGGCACGATGATCCAGACCTCATGGAACTATACGCTCCTGCGAGGCACCGGCCAAAAACCCGCGCACCTCGTGGGGGTTTACCGCGATACCACCGACCGGCGCGGTTGGCAAAAAACGCAAGACAGCGCGCAGCGTCTGGAGGCGGTCGGTCGCATGGCCGCCGGGGCGGCCCACGATTTTAACAACCTGATCTCCGTGATCAACGGCTTCTGCGAGATCCTCGCGCCGATGCTGGAATCGCATCCTCAGGCGTTATACGAGGTGCGGCAAATCCACCAGACCGGACTCAAGGCCGCCGCGTTGACCCGCCAGCTCCTCGCCATCGGCCACCAGCAGCCGTTTGCCGCGCGCGTGCTCGAGCTCAACCAGTTTGTGCGCGACAACACACCCGCGCTGCACCGCCTGCTCGGCGGGGCGGGCCAACTGGAAATCGAACTATCCGACGCGGCGTGTGGCGTGGAGACCGACCCCGGGCAGCTCCAGCAAGTGTTGTTCAATTTGGTGCTCAACGCGCGCGACGCCCTGCGTGATCGCGGCCTGGTCACGGTGCGCGTCGGGCGGCGCCAGATTTCCGCTCAACGCAGCCGACGCGCCACCGACCCCGCGCCCGGCGACTACGCGGTTTTGACCGTCGCCGACAACGGCACCGGCATGGAGCAAGAAACGCAGGAGCGGTTGTTTGAGCCGTTTTTCACCACCAAGCCGGAGGGCAAGGGTTCAGGCCTCGGGCTGGCACTCGTTTATGGCGTCGTGCAGCAAAGCAAGGGCAGCATCAGTGTCCGCAGCGAATTACTGGTGGGCTCCACTTTCTAAATCACCCTACCGCTCGCGACCGGACCGATCGAAAACGCGCTCACGGTCCCGGCTGAAGCGCCCCACCCTGCGCCCGCCACCCGCGGGCACGAAACCGTCTGCGTGATCGAGGCCGACGCGATTTTGCGCAAAATGGTCGCCGGCATGTTCACCGCGGAAGGCTACCGCGTGATTGACGCCGCCAATCCGGAGGACGCCCGACGATTGACCGACGCCGCCAGCAAACCGGTGCAACTGCTGATCGCCACGCTGGACCGCGACGGGGAAAAGCTGGCGCGAGTGCTACACCAAAACAGCGCGCTGCGCGTGCTCGACACTTGTCAGCGCAAAGCCTGGCGCACGCTCCCGTGGCTGCCCGCCGGACACCAAACCGCCCTGCCCCGTCCCTTCTCGCTCAACCAGCTTCTCAAGGCCGCGCGCCGCACGCTCGACGCGTGATGAACATCTCCGGCTCAAGCGGCGGGGTATCTAGCCAAAACCACCATGCGCCATTCGCGGATTCAGCGTAGCCGCACTCGTGGGCGAGCGGACGGACCACCACTCGCTCACGCTCGCGGCCACATTCCAATCCCGCCGAAGCAGGCTTCGGGGTGCCGGAATCATTGCGTATGAAGCTGCACCTGCTGCATGACCGCGCCGCCAGCGCCGCGGAAAACATGGCGACTGATTTCATGCTGTTGCAGCGTTACCCGGAGGTCGCCGCGCGCCTGCGGCACTACGACTGGCACCGCCCGGCCTTCACGTTTGGCTACAGCCAGAAAATCGCGTTTGTCCGCGCGCAGCTGCCCGACGCCACCCCGCTCGAACTCTGCCGCCGCCCGACCGGCGGCGGCGTGGTGGACCATCGCGACGACTGGACCTATGCGCTCGTCATCCCGCGCGGCCACGATCTGGAGGCCGCCCCCGCGACGCAAAGTTACCGCCTGATCCACGAGGCCCTGGCGACCGCGCTTGGCTGGCAGGCCATCGCCGCCGAGGTGCAGCGCGAATGCGCGCCGCCCGCCGACGGCCAGACCTGCGGCGTGAGCGGCGTGTGTTTTCAACGCGCCGAGCTTTACGATGTCGTGCACGCGCGCAGTGGCGCGAAGATCGCGGGGGCCGCGCAGAAGCGCAACAAGCACGGCCTGCTCTTCCAGGGCTCGATCGCGCGGGCCGCCGTCGGCGCGCCGGTGGATTGGGAAAAATTCCACGCCGATTTCGCCGCCACTCTCGCGCGCCTGCTCGCCCTCGGGGCCGAGCCCACGCCGTGGCCTGATTGGGATGACGACGAGCTCCACGCCCTCGCCGAACACTATGCCTCGCCCGAGTGGCTGGAGCAGCGTTGAGCGCGCAGCAGCGGCGTTTTGACCTGCGCGCGGATTGTCGTTCGCTAGACCAATCGCATGCCCGCTCCGGCCACCACCATTGTTCACCTCGACGAGCCCGTTTGGCTCGCGCGGCAGGCGGCGCACGATGCCCGCGTGCGCGCGTGGACCGATCCGCATCAGGCGCGAGCGGCGCGGGGGGAGAAACATCCGGTTTACGATTTTCTCTTTCACTACTACGCGTTTCGCCCGGCCTGGCTGCGGCGCTGGCATCCGGGGCCCGATGTCGTGCTGGGCGGCGCGGCGGCGCGGGCGTTTCTACGCTGGCCTGAATACCGCGAGATCGACGGTGGCGTGAGCCTCGACCCCGCGACGTTGCCGGAACACCGCCGCGCCTTTGTCTTGTGGCTGCGCGATCTGTTGGCGGCGACCGCGGATCGCCCGGCGTTCTTCGGCTGCTTCGGCCTGCACGAGTGGGCGATGGTTTACCGGCAAACGCCCGAAGAGTTGCGCCACAACCAATACCCGTTGCGCTTTCCGCCCGACGAGATCGCGCGGATCGTCGAAGCGAGCGCGATCGCCTGCACGCATTTCGACGCGTTTCGGTTCTTCACCTCTTCGGCCCGGCCGCTCAACCGCCACCAGCCCACGCGCGCCACCGTGCCGCTGCTCGAGCAGCGCGGCTGCCTGCACGCCAACATGGATCTCTACAAGTGGGCGTTCAAACTCGCGCCGTTCACGCCAAGTGGGTTGATCGCCGACTGTTTCGCGCTGGCGCTCGACCTGCGCGAGATGGACATGCGGGCGAGTCCGTATGATTTGAGCGCGCTGGGTTTCGCCCCCATCGCCATCGAAACGCCCGCCGGCCGGGCTGAATACGAGCAGCGCCAGCGCGCCCTCGCCGAGCGCGCCCAGCCGCTGCGAATGCGCTTGCTTCGGCTCTGCGAGCGACTGCTTTAACAAGAACCCCATGACACCCCATCGCACCAGCGATTCGCGCCCGCCGAACGGACGAAAACAGCGGTGGCGGGTTTTTCTCGGCGGCGTGCTGGTGGGCTGCGTGTTGGTCGTCACCCTGCTCTTCACCCCGGCCGTGCAGGGTTGGCTCCTCAAGCGCTACATCGGGGCACAACCGGGCTGGCGGCTGGACTTCGCGCGATTTTTCGCCGGGCCGACTGGCGTGGAGCTGGACGATGTGGATTTCGCCATGCCTGGCATCGAGGCCCGCACGGAACCCGTGCGCGTTCAAATCGCGCCGACGCAACTCCTGCGCAACCGCCAGCTGCGCATCGAAAAGGTCGAGGCGAAAAAAGTCCGACTGATCATCACGCCGGAAAAATTCGCCACGACCGCGCCGACGCCGGGCGCACCGTTCGCGGGACTGTTGCCCTTGCTGCGGCTACCGGTGGTGTGGGCGGTGGATCAAGTCGATCTCGATGGGCAGATCATCCTCAACCAAGGCGGCGAATCTGTGATCGTGGGCGACTTCGCGATTCAGGGCGGCGGGCTCGCGCCCGGGCAGCGCGGCGAACTGGCCTATGAGATTTCGTTCAATTCCACCTTGCTGCCGCTCGCGCCCGGCAATCACGTGCGCAGCCGGGGCACTATTCAGCTCACCCAAACGCGGGATCAGGGAGTCGCTCGCCTCGAGTTGGACGGCACGCTGGCGCTGCCCGCCTACGGACAACTCAAGCTGCCCGAGGGCAAGTTTCATCTGACGATCGAACCCGCGACCACGGGTGAGCACTATCGCGCCGAACTGAATTTCGGGGAGGCTGGCCAGTTCACGCTCGCGGGGCAAATAGACGCGGCGGCGGGCAAACTACTCGCGCAGCTCGAGTGGGCGATGCGCGACACACTGCTTGCCAATGCGATCGCCGAACCGCTACCGACTTTGCTCACCAGGGGTTCGGCGGAAGGGTCGCTCGATTTGGAGTCGGTGGATCTCACGGCCGCGTTGAAAGGCCAGTTCACCGGCCGGGACTGGAAAAACTATCTGCCGGAGCTTGCGCTGGTGCCGGAGTTCACTGGCGACTGGCAGGCCTCGATCACGCGGGCGGGCGGAAGGCTCAATCTGCAAAACTTTTCCCTGCGGGCGCGCGCCCAAAATGCGCCAGCGGAAATCGAGCTGCGGCAGGACGCGCCGGTTGACCTGCTGGCCCTGCCGGAGACGCCATTCGCCACGCTCGCTCTGCGCGGCCTGCCAGTCGCCTGGGCCAATCCGTGGTTGGCGGGCAGCGGGGTGACGGTGGGCGGCGCGAATTTCGCGGGCCGCTGGAGCGTGGCCGTGGATCAAAACCTAACCGCACACATTCATGCGCTCGAACCCGCAGGCGCTACCGACATCGCGGTCGCCGGCTTGCCGGTCCCACCTGTGTCCATCGCGTTATCATCGGACGCGATCATTGACGCGAAGGCGTTTTTCTTGCCTCCCGCAAAGTTGCAAATCAGCACCTCGGCAGGCGACATACTTGGCGGCGAATTGGGGCTACTTTACAACTTCGCCACGGAGGCGACCACCATCAGGACGAACCTGAGTGGCGCCCTGCCCACGTTCTTCGGCGCGGAAGCCACCAGCCCGACCCTGCAACTCGACACGCAGTTCACGCAGCAAGGCGACCACCTGCGGCTCGAACAACTCCAGCTCGAACTACTCGCGCCCAACCGCCCGCCCTCCCTGACTGTGAGCCTGCGGCACGAATTGACCATCGACCCAAGCACGCTGCGCCCGGTGAAACCGCCCGCGACGCCGACCGACTTGCTGACGATCATCGGCCAAGGTTTCGCGCTCGACTGGGCCAGCCGCGGGATCGAGGGCGTGGCGATCTCCGGCGCGATCACAACCGGCCGTTCCACGCTTAGCAGCACCGCGGAAGGCAAACTCCAACTCGCCACGAACGAGCCTTGGCGAACCGATACTCTGCGCCTGAACACCGGCGGCGCACAGGTGACGACCGTGGTGTCGGCGCAGCCCACCGTGACGGTCTCGCCTGGCGAGAATCAGGTCACGGCCGACCTTGTCCTGACCGCTGACCTGGCCGACCTGCCGCTTAGCGAGGGCACCTTCGGCCCGCTCAAGCTGGCATTGCACCTCAACGCGCAAAATCACGGCCGCTCGCTGGCCATCGTCAACGCGTTCGATCTGCGTGTCACGCAAAGCGCCGACGCGCGCGATTTGCTCGTATTGCACGCCGGTGAGCCGTTCATCGCCGGGCTGTCCGACCGCGGCACGGCCGTGCTGAGCACGGTTGCCCCGCTCAAGCTCAGTCTCGGCGAGTTGCCGTTGCCGTGGCTGCAACCGTGGCTCGGCGACACGCAGATCGAGGGCGTGCTGGCTCCGACCGAGTTTCTCATCGCCTCCCAAGTCACGCGGATGAACGTGCGTCCGGCGCGCCCAGTGTCTATCAGCGGCCTCAGCGTGCGCAGCGCTGGTTGCGACTTGCTGAAGCAAGCCGACATCGCGTTTTATCCCGGACTCGACCTCACGCTGATCTGCACCGTCGAACCAAAATTCCAACTCGGGTTCGAGGGGCTGGCCCGGGTGGACAACACGGTGGTAAAACTCGCGCAACGCGACGCGCTCGATCTCGATCTCGCGCTGCGGTTTTTGGGCGATACCGGGACGGTGCTGCCCGCCGGCGTCGAGTTGACCACGCGCGCCAAGCTTGCCGCTTGGCATGCCCTGCCGTGGCTGGCCGCGCAGGGCCTGCCCGCCACCGGCACGCTGGTCGCTCGCGTCAACGGCGACATGCTGGGGCAGAATCCCATCGAGTTGTGGACGCGGCTCGAGGGCGTGCCGACGGCAGACGGCGCGAGCTTGATCGCGCCGCTGGAAATCTCCGCCCGGGGCAAGGTTGATGGGGACCAACGCAGCGTGACGGGCGACGTGCAAGTAATACTCGACACGCTGCCGCAACGCAGCGACGCGGCGTTTCAAGCCAAGCTCGATCTGCGCGAGGCCAACCTGCACATCGCCTCCGCGCTCACCAGTCGCTACCTCGACCTCGCCGCGATGATGGGTGTGGTGGATGCGTTTACGGCAAGGGCCGCGAATGGTAACGCGCCGCCACCCACGCCTGCCATCGCTGCGGCCAACCCCCCGACCATCGCCACCCCGGGCACCTCGCTTGGCGGACCGTTTTGGTCGGTGCTGCGCGGGGTCTTCGATCTCGATATCGGCACGCTGGAATTCGCGCCTTACCGCATCGATCGCGTCACCGGGCGGCTCGCGCTGGATGAAACCAGCGCGGTGGTTTCCAACCTGCATGGCGAGATGTTTGCGGGCGACTGGTCGGGTGGCGCGCGGATCGACTTTCTGCGCGACGATCCGCAGGGCGACCATCATTTGGCGGGCGAGTTCAACATCGCACAATTCGAGTCCGCGCGCGTCGTGCAAACCGTGTTTCCCGACAACGACCTCGCCTCGTTGGACGCGCTCATCAACGTCCGCGCCACGGTGAATTCGACCGGCAATCGGCTGCCGGATCTGCTCAACCGCGCTGAGGCAAAATTCGAGATCGACGGCACGCAGGGCACCGTGCGACTGCGCGTGCCGAAGCAGGACCTCATCGCCACCGCCGCGGTGTTTGGCGGCACGATTCTGCTCT
>JADLBI010000030.1 GCA_020847775.1 Opitutaceae bacterium | reverse complement strand
GAAGGACGGCCACGGCGGCGTCGTGCTCGGCTCCGAGTGCTCCGGCGGCATCCGCAACGTCTTCATCGAGGACTGCGAAATGGACAGCCCCGAACTCGACCGCGCGCTCCGTTTCAAGAGCAACGCCGTGCGCGGCGGTGTCCTCGAAAATGTCTTCATGCGCAACGTGCGCATCGGCCGGGTGGGGGAGGCCGTGCTCACCATCGACTTGCTCTACGAGGAGGGCGCGAAGGGCGCGTTCAAACCTGTTGTCCGCAACGTCCAGCTCGATCGCATCACCAGCTCTGCCAGCCCGCGCGTGCTTTTTATCCGCGGATTCGCAGGCGCGGTTATCGACGGTATCCGCATCAGCAACTCCGCGTTCAACGGTGTGACTGAAACGGAAGTTGTGCAGCACGCCGGCCATATCACCTTCAACAACGTCACCATCACCCCCGCCAAGCTCCCCCGCGGCCTCAACTCCGTGCCTCCACCTGTGGCGGCAACCCGTAACCCCACCAACACCCCATGACTGCTCCCGCACCCACCGGTTCTGTGATCGGCCGTTATCGCTGGCGCATTTGCGCCCTGCTGTTCCTTGCGACGACGATCAACTACATCGATCGCAATGTGTTCTCGTTCACAATGCTGGACACGACATTTCGGCATCAGATGCTGGGCATCCCGCTCGATCAGGCGCTAACGGAGACGGATATGGCGGTGTTTCGGGAGAAGATGAGCCACCTCGATGCCATCTTCAAATACTGCTATGCCTTTGGTTTTCTGCTGGCGGGCTGGATGATTGATCGCCTCGGCGTGCGGCGCGGCTACGGCACCGGCATCACGGTCTGGAGCGCCGCCGCCGTGGGCCACGGTCTGGTGCACAGCGCGTTCGGCATGGGCTGGGCGCGCGGCCTGCTTGGTATCGGTGAGGCCTGCAATTTCCCCGCCGCCATCAAAACCGTCTCTGAGTGGTTTCCCAAAAAGGAGCGCAGCTTTGCCACAGGCATTTTCAATGCCGGCGCCAATGTCGGCATCATCCTCACCGCCATTTTCGTTCCGTTCATCATCGCCCACTTGGGTTGGCGGGCCAGTTTCATCATCACCGGTGGCGTCGGGGTTTTCGTGCTATTCTGGTGGCTGGCCGTCTACCACAAGCCACACGAGCACCCCAAGGTCTCGCCCGCCGAGCTCGCCCATATTCAGCAGGATGGCCCGCCCGAGCCCGATAAACCCGTCAAGTGGCGTGAGCTCATCCGCTACAAGCCGACTTGGGCTTTCGCCACGGCCAAATTCATGACCGACGCCGTCTGGTGGTTCTATCTCACCTGGTTGCCCACCTTCTTTAACAGCAACCCAGCCTTCGAGACCAAGCTCGATCTCAAGGAGGTCGGCCTGCCGTTCCTGATCATCTATATCATCTCCGACCTGGGCAGCATCTTTTTTGGCTGGCTGGCCACGAAGTTTATCGGGATGGGCTGGTCCATCAACAAGGCCCGCAAGGTCACGATGCTCATCTGCGCGCTCTGCGTCGTGCCGATCGTGTTCGCCTCGCTCACCAGCAGCATTGCGGTGGCCATCGCGCTCATCGCGCTCGCGACCGCGGCGCACCAGGGCTGGAGCGCCAATCTCTTCACGACCGTATCCGACCAGTTCCCCCGCCGCGCGGTGGGCAGCGTGGTCGGTCTCGGCGGGTTGGCCGGCGGGCTCGGCGGCGCTTTGCTCGCCGCCAATGTCGGCGCGATCATCAACACGGGCGGCTACGTGCCCCTGTTCCTCATTGCGGGCTCGGCTTATCTCATCGCCTTGTTGATCATGCACACGCTCGCGCCCAGACTGGCACTGGTTGAGTTGAGGCACGCCTGATTTATGAATTTTCCCCGTCCGTTCTTGGGTTTGGTCATGTTGGTGTTGGGGGCCGACGTGTTTGCTGGGACCGTGCGCTGGGGCAACGTGCTCCAACAGCCTGCCGCTTGGTATGCCAGCGCGGAGGGCCGCGCCGTTGCCGCCAACATGCTGGCCTACCAAACCGCAGAGGGCGGTTGGCCGACTGACGTGGACACCACACAGGCGCCCTCTGCGGAGTTTCTCGCCCTTCAACCGCGCCAACGCGCGGCCACGCTCGATGACCGCGCCACCACGCGGCCGTTGACGGTATTCGCCCGGGTAGTCAGCGCCACCGGCGACGCCACGCTGCGCGCGGCGTTTCTCCGCGGCTTCGACTACCTGCTCGCCGCCCAGTATCCCAACGGCGGCTGGCCCCAGTATTTCCCGCTGAAGCCGGGTTACCATTCCCACATCACCTACAACGACGGCGCGATGATTGGCGTGATGTCACTCCTGCGCGATGCCGCGCAAGGCAAGGAACCATTCGCCTTTGTGGATGCCGATCGTCGCGCCCGCGCCGCGGCCGCGGTCGCGCGTGGCATGGAGTGCGTTTTGCGCACGCAGGTGAAACAGGACGGCAAGCTCACGGTCTGGTGCGCGCAGCACGACGAAAACACCTTGGCCCCGGCTGGGGCCCGCCATTTCGAGCCACCTTCACTTTCCGGCGCGGAGAGCGCGGACATTACACGCTTTTTGATGGGCGTGGAAAATCCCTCGCCGGCCATCATCGCCGCGATCGAGGGCGCCATGCATTGGTTCCAGTCCGTGGCGATCCATGGGCTGCGGATTGACAACGCGCCCGGCCCCGATGGCAAAAATGATCGTCACGCCGTCGCCGACCACGCCGCGCCGGCCCTGTGGGCGCGTTTTTACGAGCTCGGCACCAATCGCCCCATCTTCATCGGGCGCGACAAGGTCATCCATTTTGATTTCAACGCGATCGAGCGCGAGCGCCGCACCGGCTACACCTATCTCGGCACTTGGCCGGAAAAATTGCTGGCGCAGGACTATCCCCGCTGGCGCGCGCGCCACCACCTGCCGTGAAACCGTTGCTCCTGCTTGGCCTGCTGGTCGGCGCTTTGCCGTTGGCAGGGATGCCCGACGTGGTCGTGGCCCTCGACGGCAGCGGGCAATACACCTCGGTGCAGGCGGCGATCAGCGGTGCCCCCATGCGCACCGGGCCGGATGATCCGCCCTGGGTGATTCTGGTGAAGCCCGGCGTCTACCACGAACGCGTCTATGCGCAGCGCGAGCGCGGCAATATCCGCGTCACGGGCGAGGACGCGCGGAGCACGATCATCACCTTCGGCCTCAATGCCAACCTGCCCGGTCCCGATGGTCTGCCTATCGGCACGTTTCGCACGCCGACTGTGCAGATCGACGGCGATGGCATGGCTTGGGAAAACATCACCTTCGCCAACTCCGCCGGCCCCGTCGGCCAGGCGCTCGCCCTGCGCGCCGATGGCGACCGCCTGAGCTTCAAGCATTGCCGCTTTCTGGGCTGGCAGGACACGATTTTGCTCAACCGTGGTCGGCACTATTTCGCGGACTGTTACATTGAAGGACACGTCGATTTCATCTTCGGCGGCGCGACCGCGTTTTTCGAACGCTGTCACATCCATTGCGTGGGCGACGGCTACATCACCGCCGCGTCCACTCCCGCGGGCCAGCCTTACGGGTTCGTTTTCGCCGATTGCCGCATCACCGGCGCTGACGGCGTGCGCACTTATCTGGGGAGGCCGTGGCGAGATTTCGCCCGCACGGTTTTTCTGCGCACGACGATGACCGAGGTCGTCAGACCAGCGGGCTGGCACAATTGGAACAAACCCGCCGCGGAGAAATCCGCCTTTTACGCCGAGATCGCCAACTACGGGCCAGGCGCGGCGCGCGCCGAACGCGTGCCATGGGTGACATTTCCCGGCACCGGTGAATCCGCGCGCTATTCCCCCCGGGCCGTGCTCGCCGGGGCCGACGGTTGGGATCCCATCGGCGGGCCGACCCTGCACTTCGCCGGCGACTCGACGATGGCCGACAAGACCGACAGCGAATTCCCCGAGCGCGGCTGGGGGCAAATGTTTCGCGAACTCGTCCGCTCGCCATGGCGTTTCACCAACCACGCGGCGAACGGGCGCAGCACTTTGTCGTTCCGCACGCTCGGCCACTGGCAACGCCTGCTCGACCAACTCGCCGCGGGCGACTACGTGCTGATCGAGTTCGGCCACAACGACGAGAAACAGGTCGATCCCGCGCGCTACGCCGATCCCGCGCGTGCTTTCCCCGACAACCTGCGGTGCTTCGTGCGAGAAGTGCGCGCCCG
>JADLBI010000029.1 GCA_020847775.1 Opitutaceae bacterium | reverse complement strand
GACTACATCGCCGCGTTCTGGAACGTCGTCAATTGGGACGCCGCCGCGGAGAAATTCGCCAAGGCCACCGCCTGAGTGCCCTCGCCACTCATCAAAAAACCGCACCTGTTTCAGGTGCGGTTTTTTTGCGCGTAGATTGTGCAATCCTCAGCGCCACCACGCGTTGGCCTGCAGCGTGGGGCCGAAACTCGTCGGGCTGATCGGCGTGCTCTTGCCCGTCTCGGTGTCGAGAATGCAGATGCGGCTGGTGCGGCGGTCGCGCGCAGTGTAAATCAGATGCCGACCATCCGCCAGCCAGCACGGTTCGATGCCGTCGAACGCCGCATGAGAAACCTGCTTGGCCGCGCCGCCTTTGCCAAAATCATAGACGGCGATCTGGTAGCCACTGCCGATCCGCATGGTGAAGGCAATCTTGTTGGCATCGGCACGGTTCCAATCCGGCTCCGAACAGTAGCCACTGATATTCGTGGGCAAGCGGCGCATACCGCCGCCCGCGAGGGACATCACGTAAAGCTGCGGACCACCGGCGGCATCGGAGGTGAACACAATGCGTGTCCCGTCCGGCGAGAAGCATGGCGAGGCCTCCACCGCGTCAGTGCGGGTCATCCGGCGGATCTGGCGTCCCTGGGCGTTGCCCACGTAAATCTCTGCGTTGCCCTCACCGCTCAGCACCATGGCCGCGTGCCGTCCGTCGGGACTGAAACGAGCACCGCTGTTGGTACCCTTGAAGCTCACGAATGTCGTGCGCTGGTAATTGTTGAGATCGATCTGGAAAATATCCGGGAAGCCCGAGCGAAAGTAGCTCGTGTAAACCAATTTGGTGCCGTCGGGCGACCAGCGCGGGGTGAGCGCCTGCGAATTATCACGCGTGATTTGCTTCACGTCGCCGAAGAACAAGTCGGAAGTGTAAATCTCCTTTTTCCCCGTGCGCTCACCGATGAACGCGAGCTTGGCGGCGAAAAATCCTCTCAGCCCGACGCCATTGGTGCGCTCGACCGCCACATCGGCGGCGCGCAACAGTGCATCACGCGGGCTACCGCCCGTCACCATTTCCGAGTGCACTACCCCGCCGGAGCTCCGGCCGATATCCACGCGAACCTGATTACCGGCGACTTGGGAGAAACGGATATCGTAGGAGAAACCACTGGCGACAACCCGGTAACGGCCGTGGGCCGAAAACGCCTGCACGGCGAGGTTGTTGAGTTCGGGCACATTGGCCGACACGCGTATGCCGACGGTCTTGATGTCGGAATCGATGCTGACTTGGCCGATGTCGCGTTGAGCCTTAGCCAAAACGAGGCCCAAGCACAAAAACAGGGAGAAACGCAGGAGATTTTGCATGAGGATTAAATGAGCTTAAGCTGGGTGCAGGAGCATTTCTATTTACACGCCAACCTCGCATAACAACTTAAAACCCGTTCCGTTCCCATTTTTACCACCGTGAACGCCGACGACATCAAAAATCAGCTCAAGCAAGTAAAGTATCCCGGTTTCAGCCGTGACATCGTGTCGTTCGGGCTCGTGCGTTCGGCGGCTTTCGCGGATGGCACTGTCAAGGTCTCGCTCGGACTCACCACCAGCGACCCGAAAGTGCCCCTACATTTGAAAGCCGAGGTGGATAAATGCCTGCGCGCCATGCCCGGCGTGACGGAGACCATCATTGATGTGGCGGTAACCCCGGTCAAATCCGCCAGCACACCCGGCGGCACTGGCGGCAATCTGGCCGGCGCGCAACGCCCCAAAGGCATCGCCCACGCCGTCGCCGTTGCTTCGGGCAAAGGCGGCGTCGGCAAAAGCACCTTCGCGGTCAATCTCGCCTGCGCCGCCGCCCAACTGCTCGCAAAGCAAGGCCGGCCCAGCCGTGTGGGTTTAATGGATTGCGACATCTACGGCCCCAGCGTGCCACTCATGATGGGCTTGAGCGGGCGTCCGCATGTCGAGGGCGACGGCCCTGACGCGATGTTGATCCCGATGGAGCATCACGGCGTGAAAGTCATGAGCATGGGGTTTCTCGTTGATGACAACACTCCCGTCGTCTGGCGCGGCCCGATGATCATGAAGACGGTGCAGCAATTCGTGCAAAACGTGCAGTGGGGTGAGCTCGACCTGCTGTTGATCGATCTGCCGCCCGGCACCGGCGACGCGCAGCTCTCACTCGTACAAACGATCCCGCTCGATGGCGCGATCCTTGTCACCACGCCGCAAACGGCCGCGACCAACATCGCGCGCAAGGGTGGCCTGATGTTTCAAAAGGTCAACGTGCCGCTGATCGGCGTGGCGGAAAACATGAGCTATTTCGTCGATCCCGCCGGAAATCGTCACGAGCTTTTTGGCAGCGGTGGCGGCGCGGCGACGGCAATGAAACTAGATACGACCTTGCTCGGCCAGGTACCACTGCTGCCAGAAATTCGCGAAGGCGGCGACTTGGGCCAGCCGGTGGTCGTTCGCGATCCCGAAGGCATCGCGGCAACTGTGTTTCGCGGTATCGCCGACGGTCTGTTAGCCGGCTTGAGTCACAAACCCGTGCCGCAACCGTGATGCGTCTAGCATTGTCGGCATTGACAGCACTCGCGCCGTCGCTCTGAGTGGCAGTGACCAGCCACGGAATGACCTTACCTGTCCAAGAGCCCGACTCCACGCGCGAGTTCGTCAAGCAATCCAGCCTCTATCAGGAGTTTCTCGCCGAACGGGAGGAAATCTTGAAACACAAGTGGCTCGAATCGGAGCGCTTGGGCTATGACATCGGCTTTGAGCGCGCCCTGCTTGACTGGATCCGCAAGCACCGCGAAGGCTGGCGCGCGGCGCGGCGCTTGCATGTCGTCGGCCCCGACAAACGGTCTTAACATTTTTTACCGCGTGGCCACGCGGTACTGGCACAAAAAAACCGGACCGAAGTCCGGTTTCGCGAAAGCGGGAGGCAACCCTTATTTGATTTCCTTGTGCACCGTGTGGCGCTTCAGGTGCGGGTTGTATTTCTTCTTCTCGATGCGCTCGGTCACGGTCTTCTTGTTGCGCTTGGAGAGATAGCGGGAGACCGGTTTGCCCTCTTTACGGGCCTCGGTGCATTCGAGGATGATGTTTTCTTGCATGGTTTTGAAAAGTGAAGGGTCAGAGCAAAGCCCGCCGCCGCCGCAGGGCAACTCCAAAGTTCTCCCCCCGCCTGCGGCCCCCGGCCCCTCCCTACTGGCGCTTTTCCGTCAATGGCAACATAACGCCCCGCCGAAACAACACCACCTGACCATTGCTGGATGAAACCAGAATCGCGATGCATTGCGCCTGCAGGCTGATCGCCGCCGCCGCCGCATGACGGCTGCCCAACCCGCTGGGCAAGGCGTGCTCGGTGTCCACGGCTTGCAACAGACTGCCCGCCGATTCCACCACCCCATCGCCGCTGATCAAAAACGCCCCGTCGATGGACGAAAACTCCTTGATCGTCTCGTCCATGAACGGATTGAGGATGTTGCGCTCCTCCGCCTTATAGCCGTAGAACGGATTAAGGACGAGCGGTTTGGCGAACTTCGTGACGGTTTTGATATCGCCCACCACAAACAAGCAGCCCACCGGCTTCCCCTCGCGGCCCTCCACGGCCAGCTCGGTCGCGACCGCGATGATCCGCTCCAACACCTCGGGTTTGACATCCTCAGGCACCAAATCGTGACGGCCGTTACGCAAGGTTTGAAATTCGCGGTCGATCTCGACCACCGCCAGCGTGTCGAACTGGTTACTACCCGCCACACCCCCGACGCAGCAAATGCGGTCGGTATACGTGAGCACGCCGTGCGTAAGCGCCATCAAGATCGCGCTGCGCAGCTGCGCCATGCGCTGGCTTGAAAACGACCGCACTTGCAAGGTCACGTTGAAATCCTGCTGGTCCTCGCCCGGCTCAGCGGGATTGCGCGTGACCAAGATGGTCTTCATGCGTGAGCGCAACATGCCGGGCTGGATGCCGCCCACAAACGTGTCGCCAAAAACCATGATCGCCTGACATGAGGCGCCTCGCGCCACCCGCTGCGCTTCTTGAAACATCAGGCGATTGATGCGGTTTTGCTGCGCCTGTACCGGCCGGATGCTGCCGAAACCGCCGATCAACCGCTCATAAAGCGTGTCGAGATCGGGCGCGCTGGTCAGATTATCCACCAACTCTGGTTCACGCACCTGCCGCGCGATAGAGGCCAGCACTTGCAGATAATCGCGGGCCTTCTCGCCGGCGAGCAGCATCACGATCAGATGCACGCGCTCGTCGTCCTTCGCGCCCTCGTGTCGCACCCCCGCCCGGCTGCGCCCGATGGCGAGCACGTAGCGGCGCTTCATCTTCACCCGCACATGCGGCAGTGAGACGCCCGAGCCGAGATAGGTGGTCATCGTGCTCTCGCGCGCCATCAGCCCACGCATCAGCGCCTCAGGTTTCAAATCACTGAACTTCTCGGCGCAGACGGCGAGCAACTCCTCCAACGCACCGCGCAGCGTGACGCTGTGCAGATCAACAATGCGGCTCCGGGAGATGATCTTTTCCAGCCGCATGGATCAGTCGCGCCGCCGGTTCACTTCTCCCACTCGAGGGCGCCTTTTTTGATTTCGTAAAACAGGCCAAGCACCAGCACGCCGATGAAGAACATGGCGGGCCAGAAGACCGCGATGTTGTGGGCCAGACAATCGCGATACACAAAGCACAGCGGAATGAGGAACACGACTTCGATGTCGAAGAGGATGAACAGCATCACCGTGACGTAGAACTTCACCGAAAAACGCGAGTGCACCACACCCTCCGCCGGCACACCGCATTCATAGGCGGTGTCCTTGATGGCATTCTTCGCGGCGCGCTGCCCGAACAGGTGCGAGGCGATGATGATCGCGGCGGCGATGCCGCCGGCCAGCACGGCTTGGATGAAAAATGGCAGATACGGTGAGGTCATCGGGAGGCGAATTTCGCGGCGGGCCGCGCAGCTGACAAGCGGTTTATTCCGGGACTTCGATAATCTTGGCCTGCTTGGGATCGTCCTGGCCGACCCCCAGCAAATGCGCGAACTCCAGCGTGCGGATTTCCTCGGAGACCGGATTGAAGCCCGAGAGCTTGCGCCAGCGATTGATGCGCTCGAGCATCATGGCGTCCAGCATGACCGGATCGCGGCTGAGCCAGAGTTTCGGTTCCGACACGGTGTAGAGCGAATTGAAGAACGGTCCGCCGATGTATTGGTAATGCTGCAAGCTGACGATCGTGAAGGCCCAGGTTTGCCGCAATTCGGGAATGGCGCTCATCTCGGCGACGGCGGCCGGCGCGTTGGCCGGGCTGCGGAAGAATCGCGCGGTGTTGGAGGCGTTCCACAACGTGGCGTTCACGAGCGAACCATTGACGCCGAGCGTCGGGTGGTCGGTGTAAACTGGCAGGTTGATCCAGAAATCCGCGTCGAGAAATAGCGGCGTGGCGAGGAAGCTCTTGCGATCCTCGTCTTTTGTCGAGTCGTTGGGCACGCCCTTGGTTTGGTTTTCGACAAAAATAGGGTCGAAACGCTGTGGTAGCGGGCTGTCATAAAACCACACCGGGTCGAAATAGCGTCCCGACTCCAACACAAAGATCGGATGCCCCGGGAAGGCGGATTCTGCGCTCACCATCGAGGGTAGATATCCCGTCATGCGTAGACGCAGTTGATTCAAGCCTACCAGAAAAATATTCTCCTTCGCGAAACCGCGGCGTTCGAGCGCGGAGATGACCGCGCGCACCAACGGCATCGGCGTAGCCATGCCCGGGCCGGAGTCGGCATAAATTTTGAGGCCGACCTTGTGCTTCTCCCCCGGCACCATGCGGCGGCCGGTGCGTTGCTCAAAATCCGCGATCAACCGCTCCACGGCGTGATTATAGTCCGTAAGTCCGAATCCGGTTAACGTCGTCTCCCACACCGGCAACGGCGCGGGCGGTGGCGGAGCCTCGTCCGCGCGGGCACTGGAGAAAACGGCCAAAAGCAAGGCCGCCAAAAGAGAATTACGCATGAGCATATGTAGCCGGAAACCATAGTTGGTTCCGCAACCGGGCGGGAAACTTGACAGCCGCCCCCCCCGGTTGAAAGTGCATTCTTTGCGCCGGACGGCGCGCCACCGCCCCATGCCTGTCATCAAGCCCACCTGCGTGCGCGACCTCAAGTTGCGCGTCAACCTCGCCGATGTCGTTTCGCGCGTGGTGACGTTGCGCAAGGCCGGCGGGGCGCGGCTGAAGGGGCTCTGCCCGTTTCACAACGAAAAGTCGCCATCCTTCCACGTCGATTCGGACAAGGGTTTCTACAAATGCTTCGGTTGCGGCAAAGCCGGCGACATCATCAGTTTCGTGCGCGAGACCGAGCAGCTTGGTTTCACCGAGGCGGTCGAGGCGCTCGGCCAGCGCTTCAACATCGAGATTGAATACGAGCAAGGCTCCGGCCCAAGCCGCGAGGAACGCTCACTGCGGCAGGAGATTTTCGAGATCCACGAACTCGCCACCGAGCATTACCATCAGATTTTTCGCGGGCAAAACCCCACCGGCGACTTCATGCGCCGCTATTGGGTGGAACAACGCAAATTCACGCCCGAGTTGGCTGAAGAGTTCAAGATCGGCGCCGCCCCCGCCCAGGACGACTCGCTCGGCGCGCAGGTGTTGAAACGAAAATTCAGCGAGGACGCGGTGCGCCAATGCGGCCTGTTTTTCATCCGCGAGCAGGCCGTGCTTGGGCTCAATTCCCTACGGCCGCGCTTTCGCGGACGCTTGATGATTCCCATCCGCGATCATCAGGGCCGCGTCGTCGCCTTCACCGCGCGGCAAACCGAGCTCACGCCCGAGGATGATCCGGCGCGCGAAGCAAAATACGTCAACTCGCCCGAGACCCCCGTGTTCACGAAGGGCAACCTGCTCTTCAACCTCGACCGCGCGCGCACTGCCGTCGGCGAAGGCAAACCGTTTGTCATGGTCGAGGGTCAGCTCGACGCGCTGCGTTGCTGGAGCGTGGGTCTCAAAACCGCGATCGCCCCCCAGGGCACGGCCATCACCGACACGCAGCTCGTGCTCCTGCGCCGCTACCATTCGCAGGTCGAATGCTTTTTCGACAGCGACAGCGCCGGACAAAAAGCCGCGTTGCGGTTTCTGCCCATGGCATTGAAGGCCGGTCTAGAGATCAGGTTCTTGGGCAGTGGTTCAGACGAAAAACTGGATCCCGACGTGCTTTTTCAAAAAAGAGGTATCGCCGCATACGAAGACTTAAAACGTGCTTCTTTCGGAATCGAAACATTCATTCAAAGGTATCTTCTGCCTGAACCTTCGACAGCATCAATCGAAGTCAAAACCAGAGCGATTGAGCAAGCATTCGACCTCATTAGTGCCGCACCATCGGAGATTACCCAACAAGCTCTATTAGTCAGGTTAGCCCCCGCATTCGGACAGTTGAGAATACTACCTCATTCTGTCGAAGTCGCTTTTCTACGACACAAAACCAAAGGAGGGTCAGCTACACCGAATACTGAAGGGGCACGAAAAGAACGTCGCTTAAATCTCGATCCCGCAGTTACAGTTCCGGAATACAATTTACTGTTGATTTGCCTGCATTTTGAGGAACTCGGCCGACCGCTCTCCACCATCTTGCCGCATGATTGGATTGACACCGGACACACGGCCGGCGTGCTCCTGAACCGGTTTTTGGCCGAGTTTGAACACGCAAGCTGGCCCGGCAGAGAACACCTTGACGAGCTATTGGAAACCCCTGATGAAAAAGCGCTTGTGGCCTCCTTGCTCTTCGACGCTCCGGTGTTTGAAGACCCGCATAAAGTGGCTGCTGAGGGTTTGCGTTTGCTGCGCGCCAGGGCCCTCGAACCCCGGCTGCAACAAATAGAACTTGATTTAGCCAACCACCGCGCGGACAGTAAAATTGACCCGATTTCACTACTGAGAGAACGCACCGAACTACAACGCCAGCTCCGTCAGCCCTTGCACATTCCACCTGCGGCCTGACCTTTCCCGCCTCCTGAATTTTCCTATGCCTCGCAAAGCCAAATCCGCCAAAGCCAGTTCCAGTCACGCCGAAGCCGTCGAGGAAGTCCTCGAGAAAACCAGCGATAGCAACGCGACCGATCTCGCCGCCAGCGGCATCAATGAGAAAATCCGCCTGCTCATCCGCCAATCCAAGGAGCAGGGCTACCTTACTTTTGACGACATTAACGAGGCGTTGCCCGAGTCGGTCGAAAATCAGGAGGAGATCGATAACATCCTCTCCATTTTGCAAAATCTCGAGATCGAAATCCTCGAGGTGGACCAAGTTCAGGAATACAAGCAGCGCATGGAGGAAGCCGAGGAAGAGGAGTCCCGCTCCTCGCAGCACGACATCCTCGACGATCCGGTGCGCATGTATCTCAAGCAGATGGGCCAAGTCCCGCTGCTAACCCGCGAGCAAGAGGTTGAAATCTCCAAACGCATCGAGAACGCCGAGCTCAAGGCGCAGGAGGCGCTCTTCCAAGCCACCGCCGTCGGTGCCTACATCTGCAACCTCGGCCAGCGTCTACTCAACCGCGAGGAACGCTTCGACCGCATCGTCATCGACAAGAAAATCGACAGCCGCGAAACCTACTTCAAGGCGCTGCCCAAGCTCGTGGAGCTCGCCCAGAAAGGCGAGGCCGGCGTAGCCGATGCTTGGGACGAATACCTCAAGGCCCGCTCCGACGCCGACCGCAAAAAGATCATGGCCAAGCTGCGCAAGCGCGAGAACCTGCTGCGCCCGAACTTCGGCAAATTCTATTTCAAGCTGAAGGTTTACGAGGAATACCTCGAGCAGCTCCAACCCGTCATCGAGAAGATCGGCCAACTCCAGGCCCAACTCGAACGCGCCAAGCACCCAAAGACCAAGCGCGACGCGGCCATCGACACGAAGGACATCAAAGCCCAATTCAAACAGATCGAGGCCGCCCAACGCATCGAGCCCGAGCGTTTGATGGAGATCGTCAACCAGACCAACGTCCATGTGCGCGAGGCCCACAAGGCCAAGACCGAGATGGTCGAGGCCAACCTCCGCCTCGTCATTTCCATCGCCAAAAAATACACCAACCGCGGCCTCTCCTTCCTCGACCTCATCCAAGAGGGCAACATGGGTCTGATGAAGGCCGTCGAGAAATTCGAATACCGCCGCGGCTACACATTCTCCACCTACGCCACAGGGTGGATTCGCCAAGCCATCACCCGCTCCATCGCCGACCAAGCCCGCACCATCCGCATCCCGGTGCACATGATTGAGACCCTCAACAAGGTCATGCAGGTGCAAAAGCAGCTCCTCCAAGAATTCGGCCACGAGCCCACTCCGGAGGAAGTCGCCGACGAGATGAATTTGCCTGTCGAGCGCGTCCAGCAGATCATGAAGATGGCGCAGCAGCCCATCTCGCTCCAATCGCCCGTCGGCG
>JADLBI010000028.1 GCA_020847775.1 Opitutaceae bacterium | reverse complement strand
GGTTTTATGGCCGGCGCGGCGTGATCGACATGATCATCGAGACGGGCAAGGGATCGCATCTGTTTCCGCCGGAAGACGTGCCCGGCATCATCGCGGAAAACCTGAAGGGCGCGGCGGCGGTTTTGGACAACGCAGCCGGTCCGGGCTTGTCTGTCAAAGTCACCGACGCGCTCACCAGCGAACCATTGGCGGCGGAAGTCTGGCTGCCGCGCGTGGATAATGAAACCGTGGATCGCCGTCACAGTGACGCGCAGTTTGGCCGCACGCGCCGGTTGCTTGATCCCGGCGCGTATTACCTCGTGGTTTCGCGCGCGGGCTACGAAACCAAGGTGCTGCCCACGGTGAAGGTAATGACGGATGGCTGGACGGAGGTCGATGTCCAGTTGCAGCCTTTGGCGCATGAGTAGCCCCGCGTTAACGTGGAATAAAACCCTGGGTTTGATCCGGCAGGAGGGGCCGGGTCACACCGCGCCGATGGCCGGGTTGCCCGCCGTGCACAACGCCGTGAATAGCGCCACGCATGTGTGCATGGGGGTGCAGCGAGGGCGGGTTGGCGAAACGGAGCTGATGGCGACGCTGCGTTCGTTTCGCGCCATGCAGCAGCGGCCCGGCGGGGAGCGCGCGGGCTGCCTGCGCTGGTATTGGGAGGAAAGTGCGCCGGTGGACACCAACGCGTCATTCTTCATCGGGCTCGCGTTGGAGCTGCTTTATCTGGCCGAGGGGGAAAATCTCGGCGCGGCCCCGCGCGCGGCGATCCGCGAAATCGTCGCGGACCTCGCGCCTTGGTTTGAGCATGAATTGACGGACGCGAATCCGCGTTATCCCAACAAATGCCTTGGCGATCTGGTGTGCGGCTGGCTCGCGGCCGAGGTCCTGGAGTGCGCGCCGTCGGCGCAATTGGAACGCATGACCCGGGAGTGGAGTGCCTATTGGCGCGAATCGCATTGGGGCTGGGGTGAGCACATGAGTGACATCTACGCGATGGTGCTGCTCACCGAATTATCGGCGGTGCTGCTGTTCGCGCGCCATCTGCCGGCCGACATCCGCGAGGTCTGGCAAACGCAATGCAAAGAGCTGCTGCGCATCGAGGATGCGTTCGCGGGTGGGCCGCGCGTGCCGTTGATCCGCAGTTATGCGTTTACGGAATCACCGCCGGTGACGCCTTTTCGCGGCTTCATCCATGATGTCGCGCGCGACGGCCGCGAGCTGGATTTGCTTGTGCGCAAACCAGCGGAGGCGTTTGGCGCGTGGTTTTTTCGCGCGGGTTGGACCGCGCTGGCCGGGAAGAGCGCAAGCGCGTCAACCCTGTGGGGCGAGGTCGCCTGTCACCAAGGCGCGGTGGCGCGCGCGATCGTGCGCCCGAACCTGCGACTCGGGGCGATGTCGCGCTATCCGATCATGGACGGGGTGGATCAGCAGACCTGGGGGCTATCATGGCAGAGTTTTCCCGCGGCCCTCTGGCGTCCGGCGGGCGACTGGGGTTTTTGGCGCTGGACCACGCGCGAAGGTGGCCGGGTGCGCGCGCACCCCGCGCTTGATCTGGCCAGCGCGTATCTGGGCAACGCGTTATCCGCCCGCGTGGATCCGCCGCCCGTGCCGCGCATGACCGCGAGTCTTTCGGCCAATGGGCATCTGACGATGGAACGAGTGCTGCCGACGCCATCAGCGGCGCAATGGGACGAGGTCGAGGATGCGTTTTGCCTGCTGGCGTCGGACGCCACGGCGCAAGTCGAAGGCCACACGCTTACGTTGCGCTGGCCGGACGCGGTGCTGTGTGTGCGCTGGCGGGGTGAGGCACCGATTGTTTGGGAGCCTGCCATTCGCGGTGGCCGCTGGGTGGTGCGTTATGCGGCGGCGCATTTGTCCGGTCGCGCGGAGCTAGTGCACCGCTGGGAACTGACTTTGGCCTGAGCTTACTTGCTGGCTAGCTTCAGTCCGGTGATGCCGACGATGATCAGGCAGATGCAGAACAGGCGCAGCACCGACGCGCTTTCGTTGAACCACAAAATGCCAGCGATGGCGGTGCCGACGGCGCCGATGCCGGTCCACACCGCGTAGGCCGTGCCAATGGGCAGGGTGCGCGCGGCCACGGCCAGCAGCCACATGCTGGCCGCCATCGCGGCGATCACGCCGATTGACGGCCAGAGCCGCGTGAAGCCATGCGTGGACTTGAGCCCGGCGGCCCAGACGATTTCAAACGCGGCGGCGAGTAGCAATATGAGCCAGGCTTTCATGGTTCAGCGCACGCCGCTCATCAGGCGTTTGACCATGGGGACAAGCAACAAAAGCACAGCGGTCGCGCCGAAAACAAACAAGGCTTGATCGCGGAAAAACCCCGCGAGGCCCGCGCCCGCGCCTTCGTTGCCGAAGGTGCGCGCGAGGTAACCGGAGAGAAAATTGCCGATTGAGGTGGCGAGAAACCAGCCGCCCATCAGCACGCCGACGAGCCGCGCCGGCGCGAGCTTGGTCACCGTGCTCAAGCCCACCGGGCTCAGGCAAAGTTCACCGATGGTTTGAAGCAGGAGCAGCCCGACGAGCCAGAGCGGGCTGACCAGCCCTTGGTCCGCCAGCCGTGCGGCTGGCACCATCAGGGCGAACGACAGTCCGACGAAGCCCAGCCCGAAGGTGAATTTTAGCGGGCTAGACGGCTGGTGCCGGCCCAGCCGCACCCACAGCCACGCGAACACCGGGGCGAGCGTGATGATGAAAAGCGAGTTGATCGACTGATACCACGACGAGGGGAAGCTGAAGCCGAACAGTGTGTTGTTCGTGTAGTCGCGGGCGAAGAGATTGATGGATGAACCGGTCTGCTCAAACACCGCGAAGAAAACGATGTTGGCGGCGAACAGCACAAAAATCGCGGCCACGCGCCTTCCCTCGACCCCGCCGCGGACGGCATACCAGACGACACCGAGGAGCACGACGGCGGCGAGTATCCACATCAACACCGGCACGTGATGGCTCGTCCACACCAGGCCGCCGAGCGCTGCGACATAAAGGAAAGATTTGCCGAGATTGAGCCAACGCTCGCGGCGTGACAGCGCGGGCGCGGCGCCTAGGTCGTCGAGCCGGTGCAGGCCGCGTAGGTAGGTGATGATGCCGATCGTCATGCCGATGCCGGCGAGCGCGAAACCCCAATGCCAGCTGTCGGCGGGGTTGAAGCCGCGGGCGGCGAGCCAATCCTTGAACCATTGATGCTGGGCCAGAAATCCGGTGAGCAGCGGCGCGGTGAACGCGCCGAGATTGATGCCCATGTAGAAAATCGAGAAGCCCGCGTCGCGCCGTTCGTCGCCTTGGGCGTAGAGCCCGCCGACCATCGCGCTGATGTTGGGCTTGAGTAGTCCGGTGCCGACCGCGATGAGCACGAGACCCGCGTAAAACGCGGGCGTGAACGTCAGCGCCATGGTGAAATGGCCCGTGGCGATGATGATGCCGCCGACGAGCACGGTTTGCCGCGCGCCGATGACCTTGTCGGCGATGTAGCCGCCGAAAAGCGACAGCATGTAGACCGCCATCGTGTAGTAGCCGTAGATCAGTGCCGAGCGCTCCGTGGTGTAGCCGAGGCCGCCGTTCGCCGCGCTGGCCGAGCAGAAGAGCACGAGCAGCGCCCTCATGCCGTAGTAGGAAAATCGTTCCCACATCTCGGTGAAGAACAGCGTGCGCAAGCCGGCGGGATGCCGGGCAGGGTGCGGCGTGGTGGCAACTGCCGACGGGGTGGGTTGGCTCATGGAGCGCGGAGCTTGGCGGCCGCCAAGTTCCGCGCAATGTTCAAAACACACCGATGCTCACCAGTTTGATTACGGCTGAATCAGCTCCTCCGGCCGTAGCGGTGGAACAACACTTCCAACATGCCGAATTGGTCGGTGAGCAAGCCCTCGTAACCGCAGGGCCGGTCGTCCCAGTAGCGCCAGTCCACCCCGCTCTTGGCACCGCCGAACACGAGCGCGTCGGCGTAGCCCGCGCACATTTCCAGCAGGAGCCGGTCGGCCTCGGCGGTGAAACCGCACCGATACAGCGCCATGACGAAGTGGCGCGCCTGCGCATGAGAGCGGCCGCCGTTCTGGTAGTAGCCAAAGGCGTAGCCTTGCATGATGTCGGCGAGGTCTTCGTTGGGTATGCGCCAGAGGTTTCCGGGCAGACCGTAAACCGCCGGGGGCAGGCCGACGGCCTTCATCTCGGCGAGGAGCCGCGCGCAAATGTCTTTGGCCTGCGCGTCGGGCACGAGTCCGGCGGTGATGGCGCAGCCGTTGACCATGAGAAACGCGTGGTCGTGCAGCTTGTCTGCTTTGCAACGCCAGCCGGCTAGCCAGCCGGTGGCGGGATTGAAAAAGGTGGGCAGGTAATTGCCCTTCAATTGCGCGGCCCAGGCGTTGAGGTCGGCGGCTTCCGCGGCGAGATGGTGCCGCGCGAAGACGCCCGCGAGTTTGCCGAGGGCGGGGTAGAGGATGGCGTTGGTGAACGCGTCTTTCCAGCCGAACGAGATCACGTCGAACCAGCAGGTGCTCCACTGTTTGGTGCCACTGACGCCGGTGCGCCATTTGCTTTCAATCAGGCCGTCGCCGTCGAGATCGCGCGCGCGCATGGCGGCGAGCCGGGCGCGGATGCGGTCGAGGCGGGATTGAAACCACGATTCCGACGCGGCTTGTTCGAGGTAGTCGGCGAGGCCACGCAGGACGGCGGCACCGGTCATGAGGTATTCGTCCTGCGCGTCGTGGACCGAGCCGTTTTGCACGATGTGGCCGTCGGCGTAGCTCTGGCCGCCGTCGAGCCAGCGTTCGAGCGAGGCGCGCAGCAATTCGTGCGCCGGGAAATCAGGGAGGGGTTCACCGAGTTCGAAGTAAAACGACGCCCAGGTGTCCATCGAGATGGCGCAGGGGATGGAAGCGCCATTGTTGCTGAGGGTGGCCATTTCCGGCCGGTAGGTCAGTGCGGTGAAATAAGTGCGACGCAGAGCGCGCGCGGCCACGGCCGGCGCGTCGTCGCGCAGGCCCACCGCGGGCGTGGCGAGGCGGAAGGCGATTTCCGCTTCGTGCCGACCGGCGGTGAGCAGGTGGTTGCCGTTGGGCAGGGCTTGTTCGCCGAGTTTCAGTTCGAGAGCGTTGAAGTCCTGCGGACGGTAGGCGTCGAATCGTGCGGTAACGGCGGGGGAGTCACTGGCGATTTGCAGCGTGCCGAGGCGCGGCAGGTGGACGGCGATGGGCAGGGTCATGAGTCCGGTCTGACCTTGCTGGGTGATGCGCCCGATGGCCTGCGCCGGGGTCACGCTGTTGCGCGTGGAGAGTGTCCACGCCGAGCTGAACCAGGCTTCCTGATCGGCGGCGCTTTCCCGGCGGGCGCGCAGGGTGAGGCCCTCGGCCGTGGCGGTCCAAGTGAGGACGTAGTGCTGTTGGCCAGCAGTGAAGTCGTAGGTGATGCGATTGCCTTGCACCGTGGTGGTGCCGGTGGCGTTAAATCGCACCGGACCGGTGATGGTGGGCAGGCCGCCGACGAGGTGGAGCTTCGGGCCCTGCTTGAACGATCCCGCCGCGCTGAAGAGCGTGTTGAGTTCGCCAAGGGCCGGATCCTCCGTGGTGAGGCTGAGGTGCGACATGCCCGGGCGTGACAGATAGAAACCCACGCTGTAGGTGGCGGTGGTGAAACGCACCGCGCCGTTGACCAGCGTGGCGCTGACACCGGCGGGTAGCGTATCGAGATCAACGGGGCCCACCGCCAGAGTGTGCTCGCGCGCCGGGCAGACGGAGGCGAGCGATTCGCCCTCCAAAACGCAGGCGTGCGCCGCGACATTCCACGGCACCCACCCGGCGTCGAGGCCGCTCGCGCGCAACTCGATGATGACGCCGTCCACGATATCGGGTGCGAGGTCAAACCAGACGATTTCATCCGGTGCCGGTTGCGGCAGGTTGCTCCGGGTGAGCAGGCGGCGCCATTCGCCGTTGATCCGGCCGAATAGTCTGAACGCCGAGACCCAGTCCTCGTTCACATGGCTGCCGCAGTTGTGAAAGCCGGGCGCGCCGCGTAGCCCGAGGCGATGTAGGCGCGCCGCACCGGGCAAACGCACGACGCGAGAGTGGGCGATGCGCCGTTCTGGTTCGCTGGTTTCCTCCGGCAAAGGGCTGACCCAAATCGCGCGCGGTTCCGACAATGCGGAATTGAACGAGAGGTCGCCCATCGGTGGCGCGACATCAACCAGTTTGAGCAAATCAACTTTCATGGGCGGTCATGAAGGGCCGGAATGTCGAAAAACAAAAGCGCCGAATCATGTATGCCCGACCTCAGTTATGTATTATATGATAACTAGATAATCTTATTATAGGCTAATTTATAGTGTATATTGTTATAAATGGGAATTTAGGCGGCCATAATCAAACCGGTGTGATGACGAATCGGAACATACCCCGGGTGATGGGTGCGGAGGGGGCAAACGCGAGGCGCACGGGGTGCGGTGGCTGGTTGATCGTGTCCTGCGTGACCACGAGTGGCGCGCTGCCACCGGTATAGTCCACCATGATGGCGGCGTCCTCCTCGCCTAGGCGCACTTGGCCGGGGAGCAGTTGGATTCGCGCGGGGGTGATAAGCGCGCTCTCGAAAACGGTGGGTTCGGAGAATTCCACCGTGTCGGTGATCGTGAGGCGGCCGGCTCCGGCGCGGTCGAAAACGAACTCGCGTTCGAGTCGGCGCAGCGACGGCACATCGTAAGCGCCGCGCAGGTTGAGCACCATGCGGTCGCGGGTGTCGGTGAATTCGGTCAGGAGCGTAAGCGCGCGGAAATTTGCGCCGGTTTCCTGCAATTGGCCGCCGATGCGCGGCACGGGGTGGCCGTAGGAATTGAGCAACTGGCTTTCGTAACGCTGCGCGCTGAAGGTGCGCATGCTGTAAACCTCAAGCCCGGGGTCGTAGATGAGCGACTTGCCGTCAAGCATCACGACGAAGGTGCCGAGGTCGTTGTGATTGTGATTCACGCCGTTGTTGCCGCCGAGAAAGGTGGCGGAGAAGCGCCGCGGCGCATCCGGCGCGGACCGGCAGATCAGAAAATGCGACGGCGCGAAAAAATCGCGCAGGGCCGTGGCGGGCTTGCGCCGCAACGGACGACGGGGTTCACGAATGCGGAACATCATCAAGAGCAGCACATCGGCGAATTGAAGTTTGTCGTCGGCGAAGAGATCAGAGCCATGCGGCTCGGCCAGAGCGTCAGGCGTGGAGTCCACGCGGTTATCGAGCCAGGCGCGCGCCCATTCGGTCGGCCTGGCGTCGAGCAGGCAGTCGCAGAACGCCGGATAGATGCCCGGTTGCACCTCGGCGCGATCAGGAAAGCGCGCGATGCTGCGCGCTTTCGGGGTGTCGAGCAGGTCGACCGCACCGCCGGTGCCTTGGCGCAGGATCTCGGCCAGCGTGAAATAGTGCGACACGCCGTAGCTCCAATAGCTGACGCCTTCGGTGCAGAGCCCATCGTCGGCGAAGCCGTCGGTGAAGTTATAGATGAGCGATTCGGCGAACGCGAACCACCACGCGCGGTCCTCCCGACCGGGCAGAATGGCGGCGGCGGCTTGCGCGTAGCAGCTCAGGCACACGGCGTTCCAGTTGTGTTTGACGATGAGCCACCAGTCCAGATTGCGCCCGGCCTCGACGCGGGAGCGCAGCGCGCCGAAAAAACGCCGGTCGAGTTCGCGGCGGAGGTAGGTCTTGAATTCCTCCGACAGGCGATCGCCAAGAAGATAATGCGTCAGCGCGAAAGCCACGGCGTTGTGGCATGAGGCGAGATCGTTGTCCTGCTCCTCGCCGCGCAGGTTTTTCCGTTGGAGATCGTTGCCGGGATGAATCCATGTGCCGAGTTTGCCGAGGGCGCGGGCGTCGGCTTCGATGACGGTGAGAAATTCACCGGTGGCGTAAATCGCCTCGGCGACGAGAAAGACGGTCTGGCGCTCGCGCACGAGGGGAAACAGCGTGTTGATTTCGGTCACGCTGTTCTCGTCGAGGCAGCGTTCAAAGGCGGCGTTGTCGAGGGCAGGCGCAGGCTGCGCGGCCAGCTCACGCGCGCGGGCCTGAATGCGCTGGCCGAAGGGATCGTCGCGCCATTGGTCCCATGCCGCGCGATCAGTGGCCGGTGGGGCGAAGGCAAAATTGCCGGCCGGAATCAGGGCGGCGATGGCTTTGACGCGTTCCGGGGCGGGGCAATATGTTTCGCCGACCGCGACGTTGAAATTGAAGTCGTAGGCTCCCATGCGTGCGAGGCTTGGCGGGCGTATGAGTCAAGGCAAGCCGGGGCTGGGTGAGGTGCCCCAGCGCGTATTCACGAAGCTGGGCAAACCGCATCAGGACTGGCCACAAAGAGGCGCGAAAAATCAACGTATCCGGGCTCATGCGGTGAAAAACCACGAATGGATATGAATCCACATGGATTCAGCAGGGAGGATTCTGGGCAGAAGGGCGATGGTCGAGTCTCCGCAAGGAGCATGGGGCGGTGTCCCGCATCCCCATGTTCTGAACATGGCTTTGGCCGAATCGACTCATCGCGCCCTTTGCGAGCTTGGTGTAAAATCCAATTGATTGGGGCGATTGGTCTGGGGCATCGCCAAACGAAACGGCTTTGCGCCTTGTGGCGCTTTGCCTCTTGGGGCCTGCCCAGCAACCAGAACCGAGGGGGCGGCGGTTGTCCTCTACCGCCCTTTCTCGTCCCCATTCCCGGGCCGTTGGGGAGACGGCCCCTACCCACGATCCTTTAGCATTCAGGTGAATCTCAAAAGGCTCACGGGCTAGATTGCGTGGCCACGCTAGAGCTGAGCGAGGGCTTGCTCGAGATCGGCTTGGAGATCCGCGAAGTCCTCGATGCCGAGGGACAGGCGCACATAGTCGGGCCGCGTGCCGGTGGAGATCTGCTCCTCGGCGGAGAGCTGGCTGTGGGTCGTGCTCGCGGGGTGGATGGCGAGCGACTTGGCGTCGCCGATATTGGCTAGGTGCGAGAAGAGCTTGAGGCTTTCGATGAGCTTGCGCCCGGCCTCGTAACCGCCCTTGACGCCGAAGCCGAGCAGTCCGCCGAAGCCGCCGCTGAGATATTTCTTCGCCGCAGTATGGTTGGGGCTGCTCTTCAACCCGGGGTAGTTGACCCACGCGACCTTGTCGTGCGCCGCGAGCAGCTCGGCGGTCTTGAGCGCGTTTTCGCAGATGCGCGGCATGCGCAGGTGCAGGGTTTCGAGGCCTTGCAACAGAAGGAAGGAGTTGAACGGCGAGATGCAGGCGCCGATGTCGCGCAAGAGCTGGAGCCGCATTTTCAGGATGTAGGCGACGTTGGCGCCGCCGGCCGGGGGGAAGCTCTTGAACGCGTCCCAATGCACGAGGCCGTGGTAGCTGTGGTCGGGCTGGGTGAAACCGGGGAAGCGGCCGCTGCCCCAGTCGAAATTGCCGCCGTCCACCACGAGGCCGCCGATGGAGGTGCCGTGGCCGCCGATGTATTTGGTGGCGGAGTGGATGACGATGTTGGCGCCCCACTCGATGGGGCGGTTGAGCATGGGCGAGAGGCAGGTGTTGTCCACGATCAGCGGCACGGCGGCTTCGCGCGCGATCTTCGCGACTTCCTCGATGGGGAAAATGTTGAGCGCGGGGTTACCAAGGCCCTCGCCGTAAAACGCCTTGGTGTTGGGGCGCAGCGCGCGCTTGAACGCGTCGGGTTCGGCCGCGTCCACAAACGACACCTCGATGCCGAGCTTGGGCAGGGTGTAATGGAAGAGGTTGTAGGTGCCGCCGTAGAGCTGGGCGACGGACACGATGTGGTCGCCCGCGCCGGCGATATTGAGGATAGCGTCGGTGATCGCGGCTTGACCCGCGCTGTGGGCGAGGGCGCCGCTGCCGCCTTCGAGCGCGGCGATGCGCTGCTCCAGCACATCGGTCGTCGGATTCATGATCCGGGTGTAGATGTTGCCGAGTTCCTTGAGCGCGAAAAGATTGGCGGCGTGCTCCGTGTCGCGGAACACATAGCTGGTCGTTTGGTAAATCGGCACCGCGCGGGAACCGGTGGTGGGGTCCGGCGTCTGGCCGGCGTGCAGGGCTTTGGTGCCAAGTCCGTGGGTGTTCATCGCCCCAAACCTTGTCGCGCCGCGCGCCGAGGCAAGCGGGTAGTGTGTCACCCAGCGGGCTTACGGCGCGGTCGCGGGGGGGGACCAGACCGGGATGGTGTGGGTGATGCAGTGCACCGCGCCGAAGCTGTCGATGATGGCATCGCAATCGAGCCAATGCAGGTCGGCGCCGGGGAAGGCTTCCTTAAACGCGGTCTGCACCTGCTGTTCCATCTTCGCGAGGATGGGAGCTTCGTCGGGCGTCTGCGGTTTGTAGCGCGGGATGATGACCGCACGCGTGCCCTCGGCGTTGTGCAGCAGGAGAGCGTTGAGGTAGGTGCGGTAGGCCACGGCGTGCTTGACGTGGCGGGCCTCCAAATCGGCGAGTGGGACGCCCAGCGCCACGCGAGCCACGCG
>JADLBI010000027.1 GCA_020847775.1 Opitutaceae bacterium | reverse complement strand
GCTTGCAGGCTGGGTTCCACTTGGCAGGTCAACGTGCCGGCGCGCATCACGCCGGGAATCTCGTCGAATTGCAGCGTGACCGTTTCCGCGCCGGACCGGGCCATGACGACGCCTTTCACGCCAAAACCGAGGGAGGCATTGGCTTCTTTTTCATCGCAAGGCAGGCAAGGGGCGCGGCCGGCGAGCAGGGAAAGCGCGGGCAAGGTGACGAGCTGAGTTTTGATTTTGGAAGCGCCACTGTGTTCGGTCGCATACACCACGAGCAGTTGCGCGGGCGCGGCATCGTAATCTTTTAGCAGCGCGATTTGCGGACGACCGGTGGCTTCGGCCGCGAGCCGGACGGGGGGACCGATCTCGTCTTGCGCGGAAATGCGTTTCAGCCACAGGCCGGGCTGCGCGCCACCTTCGAGCCAAGTGACGATGCGCGAACCGTCGCGCAATTGCACGACATCCGCCTGGCCGCGCGGATGACCGAGGTCGATGCGCCGCGGTTGCAGAAAACGCGCGCCGGCGTCAGGCGAAGCGCTGGCGAGAACCTTGGCCACTCCGTCCGCGGCCGTGAACCAAACAGCGGCGACTTGGCCGGCTTGGCTGTCGAGTTGCGGACCGTTGACCGGGCAGCCGTTGATGGACCATTCGTCGGCGCTGAGGATGCGCGGGCGGGTCCATTGCCCCTCACGAAACACGCTGGTATGGATGTCGCGCACTTCGGCTTCGCGGCGCGCGCGGTAGGCGATGAGCGCGTCGCCGTTGGGAAACGCGGTGAGCGTGGTCGGGCAACAATCGCACACGGAATCGTCGATCAATTGGTCGGGTTCGTCGAAACCGAGCAAGCGGCCGTAAAGCTGCTGCGCGCCGCCGTCGCGGCGTTTGGCGCGACCATCGAGCCAGACCGCGAGCACCCGGCCATCGGCCAGCGGGGCGAGGGCGGCGAACTCGATGAATTGGCTTTCGCGCGTGAGCGGCGCGGGTTGGCTCCAAGTGCCGCCGACGGGTTTTTGACTGAACATGGCGTGGAGATTGCCATGTGAATGCGCGCCGGTTGATGGGTTGTTCTGATACCAAAGGGCGGTGAGCGTGCCGTCCGCAGTGAGGGCAAATTGCGGGCAATTCAGCTCGCTCACGACCCAGTCGGAACCAGTCGCGACTGTTTCTGCGGCGGACCAAGTGTGGTTGCCGGGATTGAGCAACGCATAGTTGAGTGAGGCGGCCTGGTCGGCCGTCTGTTCAATCCAGCCTAGGCCCACCACGCCGCCTGTGCCGTGAAACAACGCGGGGGCGGCTCCGCTCGAAGCCGGAGAAGTCAGCGGCGTAATGCTGAGGGGGTAAGCCTTAGGCGCGGGCGAGTGGATGGCCAAAGGCCGGTGGTTTTCGTCGGTGATCACGATGTCGCGCAATCGCCAGTCGCCGCGCCCGCCGTGCAGGGTGGCGGTGAGATAGACCCCGGATTCGAGTTTCGGCCAGTCGGCTTCCGGCACAGAGAACGCCATGGTCATGGCGCGCATGAAGCCGGGGATTTCCTCGTGCTTCACGAGCACGAGTTTGCGGTCCTCAAGTATGCGTGTGACGACGCCGCGCAGGGGATGGCCCTCATCCGCCGCGAACGCAAAGTTTAGGGTGAGGAGCAATGCGAAGAAGAGGCGTAACGGCATGAATGATGAATGGGTCATGGCGGGAATAGAGTGAAGGTTTAATACGCGAAGCTGATTCCGGCAAAAAAACCGCGGCCGTCGCCCGGCAGAAACTGGGCTTGGTCGATGCCGTTGGCGTTTTCAATCACCCCGGTGGTGGCGACGTATGTTTGGTCGGACAGATTGCGCACTTCCGCGAACCACGAAACCCCTTTGGCTGATTGGCGGCCCAAGCGGAAACCGTAGATCGCGTAACCATCGGCCGCATAAGTGTTGCGAAAATCGATGTAGGTTTTCCGCGGCGCCCATTGCACGGTTGGACCGGCATACCAGCCGTGACGATTTTCCCAAGTGAGCTCGGCGCGGATCAAATGCGGCGGCAGACCGGCGAGCGTGTTGTCGCCGTAGCGGGGATCGTCGTCGAAGCGGAAGTCGCCATAAGTCCATGCGCCGCGCAGCACCAAACGCTGGCTGGGATTGCGGTCCTCGCCCCAACTGCCGCCGAGCAGATCGACCGCGAATGCCGCCTCAACACCAGCGTGCGACGTGGCGTCGGCATTGATGGTGGCCGCAGCGGTGGCGGGATTGTTGTCATGATCGAGCGTGAGCAATTCGTGGCGCAGGGCGGCGTGATACGCCGTGACGTCCCAGCGCACCGGGCCGCGGAAGCCGCGTGTGCCGATTTCCCATGACGTGGCGGTCTGCGCATCGCGGGCGGTGTTGAGCGTGAGCGTTTCGCTGAAAGACGGTGGTTCGTAACTGCCGGAGACATTGGCGAAGACCTGCATGTCGTCGCTATTCCACCGCAGTCCGACCTTCGGCATCACACGGTCGTAGCGCAGGGCGTAATCGTTGTTGCCACCAAAAGTCTGATCGTGCTTGCGCCGATTGTCGGAGGCGCTTGCGCCGAGGACGAGCGCGATGCCACGGCCGAGGTCGAGCTGGCTTTCCACAAAACCCTCCGTGTTGATCGCGGTTTGATCGCTCGCGGCCAGCCGCGCGCCGCGCCGCCCGCCGATGTTGGCGAAGTTGGCCGCTTGCGTGACGCCGCGCGTGTGGAGCAGACCGGCGCGCAGGCGATGCGCGCGCCCGGCGAACTCGCCGCTGTGCGTGGCGATGACGCCGAGCAAGAGATCGTTGGAAAGCTGGTCGATGACCTGAAAGATCGGATGATCGAGATCCTTGTAAGTCCACGCGGCGGAAAAATCCCAAACGGTATCGCCGGTGGACAAGGTGGTTTTGTTGGCGAGCCGCAGCAGGTCGAAGTCGCGTTTCTGATTGAGCGCGAGATTGCCGGCCGCGGCTTGGGTGGCATCGGCCGCAAGCTGCGCTTTCGTGAGATTGCCCGGAAGTTCTGAGTCGGTGCGCACCGCGGTGAGGTAGAACCGCGTTTCCCAATCCTTGGTGATCCGCCAGCCGGTATTGGCGAAGAGCCGCAGGTTGGATTGCTTCGCATGGTCGCGAAATCCGGACTGTGCTTGATGCGTCAGCGAAGCATAAGCGTCAAAATCGCCCGATGCGCCGCCGCCCGAAAGGTTGGCGCGGAGATAATTCCACGCGCCCATTTCGATGCGGGCCGAAAACGGCGAAGCGTGGCGACCGGTGCGTGAAACATAATCAATCGCGCCGCCGAGGGTGGATGCGCCGGAGGCGAGGGCGTTGCCGCCGCGCCAGATGTTGATGTAGTCGGCGGCGAGCGGTTCGAGCGCCTGCATGTCGAAGCCGCCGTCGGCGAGGTTGATCGGCACGCCGTCCTGCGACACGCGGATGCCGCGACCGTGGAAGGTGCGTTGCAAACCGGAGCCGCGAATGGACAGGCGCGCTTCGTCGGAGCCGAAACGAGAAAGCGCGATCACTCCGGGCGACAGGGCGAAGGTGTCATCCACGGTGGAAGCGCGACCGCGCAACCAGCGTGACGCATCGATGGTCTCGATGCCGCCGGGGGTGAGTTTGAGCGCCTCGGCGGCGGCTTCGACCGAAGGCACGGTCAACGGCAGCGGCCGGTCGGCCGTGACATCGAGGCGTTCGAGTTGAACAAAATGGGCATCGTCTTGCGCGAGCAACGCAGCCGCGGGCAACGACGTGAATAGAATGAGAGAACGGAAATTCATGACGTGGGAACATGTCGGATGACGCACAACGAAAGGCGGGACATGCAGCCGCAATCGCCGGTTCGCCATTAGGGCGGGTATGATCAAAAGCCCGCGCCAAGCGAAGGCGGGCTCTGGCTGTCAGCGTGATCTGCGTCAGACGCGCGGCGGTCGCAGGGCGACCGGCTCGGTGCGCGTCAAGGCCGTGCGCTGGAGCGCACCGGGCCAGGCGTAATCGGGGATCGCCACGATGATCGGCGCCGGGGTTTCGCAAACGAGCACCACTTTTTCGCTGGCGCGCTCCGTCGGCTGGGCGGGTTGTTGCGATTTCGCCTCATCGACGACCGCGCAGATTTCGCAACTGGCGGTGCCGTCGAAGGTCTTGGCGATGGCCTGGTCGAGTGGCATCACCTGCGCGTAGTCGCGCACCATCTTGCCCCAGGCAAAAACCTGCACGGCGTCCCACAGCGCGCCGTTGACGCAGAGCCAGGCGAGGCAGAGGGAAGCGATGGCGATAGCGCGCCGCATGGCTGGAACGAACATGCGGGGTCGGGATTTTGCCAAGCCAGAAACCGCGCCGATCGCGACTTTTTAGCGACACCAACCGGGCCTTTAAGCATTTGTCGATGTCGCGGCATCGCGGCGCGCTTGCCAGAGCGACAGGGCTCCGGCGAACAGCAGCAACGGCAGGCACGCGAACATCAGACCACGCCACCCAAAGGTGAAAACAAACCAGCCGGAGGACAGCGCGGCGACGGCTTGCGTGCCGAACACGATGAAATCATTCACGGCTT
>JADLBI010000026.1 GCA_020847775.1 Opitutaceae bacterium | reverse complement strand
TCGTCGCGAAACTGCCGGTCGCCGTGCAGTTCGAGGAAGTCCTCGCAAAGCTGGTTAACGTAATCGAGCGCGTAGGGGCGTTTCGGGTGGCGGGCGATTTGCACGCGCTGCCATGGGGTCAGGTTGGAATAAATCTCGCGTCGGGTCTGCTCGATCTTCTTCTCGATCGCGGCGATCTCCTGCTTCAGGTCGAGATTGCTCTCCAGCGAGCGCTGGTGGAGCGTGTCTAGCTGCGTGGTGAGCTCACGCAGGGGTTTTTCGAATTCCAACACATAGGTCGGCGTGTCCATGCGGGCAAGCTACGCGGCTCTCGCCAAACGTGTCAACGGACGGGATTGAGGCTGGCACGCGTCCAATTTTGCACCATTCGAGACGTTACGCTCAGAGAATCAGCATCGCATCGCCGTAGCTGAAAAACCGGTATTCGCGGGCGATGGCTTCGGCATAAATTTCACGTAGCCACGCGATGCCGTCGGTCGATCCTGGCGCGAGGAAAGCAGCCACGAGGCAGAGAAGGGTGGAGCGCGGTTGGTGAAAATTGGTGATGAGCGCATCGACGCCGCGAAAAACGGCCGGCGGGAAAATATAGATGTCGGCGTCGCCGAAATAGTCCCCGGCGGGCGGCGGGGCGGGGATCCGCAGGAAATGTTCGATCGTGCGCACGGTGGTCGTGCCGACGGCGATGCGGCGACCGGCAGGCGCGGCGAGTTTTTCGGCGGTGGCGCGCGGCATTTCGTAAAGTTCATGATGAATGTCGTGCGCTTCGACCGTGTCGCTCGTGATGGGGCGAAACGTGCCCAACCCTACGTGCAGCGTGACGTCCGCGGTGCCCACGCCGTTTTGGTCGAGCGCGGTGAGCAGCTCGGGCGTGAAATGCAGCCCCGCGGTGGGCGCGGCCACGGCGACTTGGCGCGCGCGGTCGGCGTAAACGGTTTGATAACGCGACAAGTCGTTCGGGCGGTTGGAATCGTCCGTGCGCTGGATGTAGGGCGGCAGCGGCACGGCGCCGAGACGGTTGGCGAGTGCGACGATGCCTTCGTTGCTGCGCGTGGTTAAACGCACGACGGCCGTCGAACCGTCGGCGTCTTTGGCGACAATTTCACCGGTGAATTCACCATCCGCATGCGCGAAAGTGGCGCCGACCGGCAGACGCTTGCCGGGTTTGACGAGGCAGCGCCAGAGGTTGCCACCGTCCGCCGGGCGCAAGAGAAAACATTCGACCTGGCCGCCGGTCGGGCGCACGGCGCGGAGGCGCGCGGGGAGCACGGCGGCGTTGTTGCGCAAGAGCGTGTCGCCCGCGCGCAGGAACCGCGGTAGATCGGAGAAGTGGTGATGAGAAATCTCCCGGGTGGCGCGGTTGACCACGAGGAGCCGCGAGGCGTCGCGGCGGTCGGCCGGCGTCTGCGCGATCAATCGTTCCGGCAAGTGGTAGTCGAATAGGTCGGTGGAGAGCGGCGGCACAAGGGAAAATGAAGGCTTGCGCTTGCGCTGGGCGCGAGTTTGTTCCGTGCTTCTTTTAGCGCCGAGCTAGCTCAGTTGGTAGAGCAACGCTTTCGTAAAGCGTGGGTCGTCGGTTCAAGTCCGATGCTCGGCTCCACCTCTTCATAGGTAAAGAGGGGCTCTATTGTCAGATTATGGTCATTGAGTTTGCGCATCAGCGTGTGATGCGGCCGGAGATTGACGATGGTGGCCCCATGGTAAAGGGCTGGATCGAGGGTGCTGGCTATATGTTGGATTTGCTGACTACCGGTTCGCCCTCGGCGGTAGAGCACATGGGTTGGCCATTATCCCAGAAATCGGAGCACAAAAAAAGCCCGCGCTCGGCGCGGGCTTTCGGGGGAAGCAGGGCAGTGGCTCAGGCGCGTGTCACACGGCGGCGGTAGCACACGAAGCTAAACATCACGAGGCCTGCCAGTAGCGCGTAGGTGGAGGGCTCCGGCACGGCGGACGTCTGAAGATACGGATCGGAACTGGTCGTGTTGATCACGCCAAACACAGCGACCGTGCCAATGTCCGTCGAGGTCCAGTTGATGGTGGGCGTGCTGCCGGCGATTGGAAATGTCCAACTCGTGTTGGTCAGCAAGATCCACTGCGAGGTGGGGCTGATGGATTGTGAATTATAGCCCCAAACATAGCCTTGGCTGCCGTTGGTGAACGGCGCATTGTTGTTACTCAGGGTAGAGCTTCCGGAATATTGCGTGAAATTCGTTTCCCAAGTGGTGGTGGAGCCCAGGGCCGTGAAGTTGCTGGCCCAATTCGCCAAATTGCCCGCAGTCGGGGTGAAGCTGTCGAAGGTGCCCAGAGAAAACACGAAAGTATCGGTCAGCGTGTCGCCGGTGCTAGTTTTTCCGATCTCAAAGGCTTGGGAGGTGAAATTGATGGTCGTTTGCGCACGCAAGCCAAGAGCGCCGACGAGGAATAAACTGACAAGCAGGAGACGATGCAGGGTGGAGTTCATAGATTTAGGCTATAGGGGATGAAGTAGTCGGCGTCGGCAATCATTTTGCGAATAAATACCGCTCCGGTGGATTTAAAAAACTTCTGGGTGTTGTGATTGGTGGAGCCACCGCCGACCAAGGTCCATTGCTCAATGGTGCCGGTGGGGTTGCGCAGGAGATAATAGGTATCGTAGCCGATACCGTTGAACACCGCGACTTGGTCCGACTGAGAAAGATTGGCCGAGCCGGCGACGCCGTTGCTGTAGGTCAGCGCGCGCTCCAAGGGTGAACTATCCACGGGAAAAGGCTCGGCGATCAGGTTAAGCCCAGCGGTCAAGGGTTGGGCGAAGGCGTTGCGACGAATATGGCCCGACCAAGCGAGCGTAACCGCGGTGGCAGCCTTGCGATGCACGATCATACCGGTGCCCGGGGGGATGGGCGTGTTGTCCCGATTGGTGGAGCCACCGCCGACCAAGGTCCACTGGGCGACCGTCCCGGTGGGATTGCGCAGGAAGTAGTAAGTCAGAAAGGACTGGGTTTGAGGATCGAGTATCACGATTTGGTCCGCGGTGGACAGGTTGGTCGAGCCTTGCATCAACTCCCGGGCTTTGGTGCCGAACATCTGGCCGATGGTCACATGTGGACGGATGACGAGGCGGTAGGCGGTCAGATCGGGGAGGGTGGATAACGTATTGGTAGAGGAGCCACTGGCGATGGTGAGGGTGGCATTGGCCGAGGCGACCGTGGCGGCGACATCGACTTCGAAACGCTCGCCGACGTAGGTGACAGCCGGGCCACCCACGATCTCGACGTAATACGCGGTGCCGCTGGTGAGCACGGAGGCTAGGTTGCTGCTGCCATTGCCCAAGGTAATCACATGGGTGGTATTGGAAGCGACCACACCCCTGTGGCTAGGGGCGTTGACAAAGGGCATGCCGGTGAATCGCATGCCTTGGGCAAAAGCCACCCGCGTGCCACCGACCGGTGGCGAATAGGAAACGGTCGCGGCTGGGCAGACCAAGGTGGCGATTAGGCAGAAGGAAATGATGCCAAACCTTTTCATATGGAAACTGGGGCGAGGCGCATGGGATGAGGGTGGAATTTACGAGTAGAACTGCAAGGTATTGTTGCGGAGGCGGTGCTTAATTTTGCGTGATTTTTAGGCGCAGGAACACTTGATCGCCGGTGCCGAACGGCACGGCAGCCTGCCAGGTTTCAGTCGGACCAGCGGCGGTGCGCGCCAGCGTCACCCCGCTGGTGCTCCAAGTGGCGAGGTCGGTGGACGCCTCGACCTCATAGGTCAGATCCGGGCGATCGGCGGGCCGGGTGTAGGTGTAGGTCCAGTCGGTCGTGGTGGCACCCATCTCCGGGCGACCAGTGATATCGTCGGCCTTCGGCTCCAGCCCCAGCGCATATTCCATCAAGTTACCCAACCCATCGCCGTCGGGATCCGCCATCGGCCCGCTGATGAGTTCATCAGCCAATTCCAGTGCGGTGAATTTTTCTCTCAGCCACGAAGCGAAATTTCCACTCACGATAAAACTCCGGTCCACCTCCGGCGCGGCCAGATAGTTGTCATTGCCCGCCTGCGATGCGCGCACCGTGACCGTGCCCGCGCCCGTGAGCGCAATCACCGCAGTATCCAAAGTGGCCGGCCCGCTCATCAGCGTGAAAGTCACCGGCAGTGTCGAGCTCGCCGTCGCATTGAGCGCAATCGGCGTGGGACTAAACGGCCGATCCGCCAGCGCCGTGAAATCAATCGTCTGCGTCGCCTTCGCAATCACGAGCGTGTCTGTGGCCGATCCGGTGTAGTTCGCCTCGTTGACCACCGCCTCGACCGCATAACTGCCCGCGTCCGTCGGCGCCGTCGCGCTCCCCGCATAAGTGAGCCCCACCGCCAACCCAGCCGGCAGCGTCGTCACCGTGACCGGTTTCGGCGCCCCGTCATAAGTAGCAGCAAGATCACCCAGCGTCACTGTCGCCACCGCCTTGTTCACCGTCAGCGAGCGCTGAGCCGAAGCCCCCGTGTAGTTCGCCGCATCCGCCGGCGTGAAAGTCGCCGTCAGGGTATGCGTGCCGGCATTGAGCACCGTGCCGCCGGCAGGATCGTAAACAAACGCGCCCGCCACATCCGCCGCCGCATTCAACTCCCCAACGCCGAGTGCCGCGCCGTAAGTGATCGCAATTGGCTGCGCCCAAGTGATCTGTGGCGTGGCTTTGTTGATGACGAGCGTGCCACTCGCCGAGCCATAGTAGTTCTGCTCCACCACCGTCGCCTCCACCGCATAGCTGCCGGCGTTGGCCGGCGCCGTCGGATTGCCATTATAGGTGAACACGAGGTTAAGCCCGTCCGGTGCCGTTGTAGCCGTGACGGGCTGGGCAGCGCCGTTGTAGGTCGTGGTCAAGCTACCCAGCGTCACCGTCGCCAGCGCCTTGTTAACAGTGAGTTCACGTGCCGTGGAAGCGCTGTGATAATTGACCTGATCGGTGGGAGCGAAAGCTGCCACGAGCGAATGCGTGCCGGCGTTGAGCACGGTGCCGATGGGCGGTGTGTAGGTGAAAGCACCGGGCACGTCGGCGCTGGCGTTCAGCTCCGTAGCCGAAAGCGCCGTGCCGTAAGTGATGGCCGCCGGATCATCCCAGATGAACTGCGGCACGGCCTTTTGGATTACAAAGGTGTCGGTGACTGAGCCTACGTAATTGAGTTCGTCGATGGTGCCGGTGACGGCATAAGTCCCTGCATCGGTCGGCGGCGCGGACAATCCGGCAAAGGTAAACACCACGGCAAGCCCGGTGGGATTGGTCGTGGCGTGCGGAGTCTGGGGATTGCCCGTATAAACCGGACTGAGCCCACCGAGGACCACCGTCGCCAGTGCCTTGTTGATGACCAGCGTGCCGGAAACTGAGCCGGCATAGAGGGTGTCATTGACCACGGCCGTCACCGGGTAGGAGCCGGCGTTGGTGGGGGCGGTGGTGCTGCCGTTGTAGGTGACGGTCACCGCGAGGCCGGTGGGAGCGGTCGTGACCGTCACCGGTTGGGGCGCACCGTTGTAAGTGGTCGTGAGGTTGTTGAGCACGACGACGGCCGGGGCCTTGGCGATGACCAAGGTGCCGGTGGCGGCACCGTCATAGCTGGGATGATCAACGGTGGCCTCGACGGCGTAGAAGCCGGGCAAGGTCGGAGGCGTCTCGCTGCCGTCGTAGGTGAGTATCACCGGCAGTCCGGCGGGCAACGTGTTCGCGGTCGCGGCGCGGGGCGAGCCGTTGTAGGTGGCGCTGAGATTGGCGAGGCTGACGGTGGCCGAGGCCCGCGCGATGGTGAGCGTGCCCGTGGCTACGCCTTGGTAGTTGGCGTCGTTAATCGTGGCGACGAGCGCGTAGGAGCCGACGGCGGCGGGGGCAGATGAGCTGCCGTTGTAGGTGAAGTTCACCGCGAGGCTCGCCGGCAACGTCGTCGCGGTAGCGGGATGTGCGACCCCATCGAAGGCAAAGTTCGCCGCGCCGAGCGTTACGCTGGCATTGGCCTTGGCGATCACGATGACCAGCGAGGCTGAGCCCGTGCCGGAGGCGTTGGTGGCCGAGATCGTAGCCGAGTAGGTGCCGGCGGCGGTCGGGGTTCCGGAGATCACGCCGGTGGTGGAATTGAGCGCCAGGCCCGGGGGTAACCCGGTGGCCCCGTAACTCGTCGGGAACCCAGTCGCCCGGATGAGGAAATTCTCGAAGCTTTGCTGGTAGACGCCACCCACCGCGAGTGGACTGGTGATGGCGGGGGCTGCAGTCGCGCCGAGGACGGAGGCGAGGCGGATGGTGTGGTTACCCGTGTCGGCCACGTAGAGCTCACCGCTGCGGGCCAGCGCCACCCCATACGGCGAATTGAAGCGCGCTGCGCTGCCCTGACCGTCGGCGCTCCCCGGTTCACCCGCCAGACCTGCGACGGTGCTCACAACGCCCGCACCGGTCACGGCGCGGATGGTGTGGTTGCCGCTATCGGCCACGAACAAGGTGCCTGCGGGATCGATGGTCAGGCCGGTCGGTTCCCGGAAATGGGCCGCGCTGCCGGTGCCATCCGAGCTGCCCGCGACCCCCGGCTCGCCCGCGAGGGTGGTCACCTCGCCCAAGGGTGAAATCCGGCGCACCACATGTGTGCCGGTTTCCACGACGTAGAGATTGCCCGCCACGTCCACCGCCAATCCATAGGGACTGTGAAAAAGCGCGGCCGCGGCCGGTCCGTCGGCGTGGCCGTATTGTCCGGCCTGACCGGCATAGGTGGTGACCACGCCGGTGGGCGAGACTTTGCGAATCACGTGGTTGCTCGAACCGGCCACAAACAGATCGCCGCCCGGGCCAAACACGAGGCCGTTGGGAGCGTTGAAGCGAGCGGAAGCACCGGTGTCATCGACCCACCCACCCTGACCGGCGGTGCCGGCCAGAGTCGTCACAACGTTCTCAGGCGTGATCTTCCGGATGGTGTTGTTGGCAAGTTCGCTGACGTAGAGATTCCCGACGTCATCCACGGCAAGACCGACGGGCCCCAAAAAGCGGGCCGCACTGCCGGTGCCATCGGTCGAGCCGGTGGCCGTGGGCGAGCCGGCCACGAGGGTGACGACCCCGGCTGGCGTGATCTTGCGAATGACGTGCGTGCCGCTGTCGGTCACATACACATTCCCGTCTTGGTCCACGGTGATGCCTCGCGGTGAACTGAAACGCGCCGCGCTGCCCGTGCCATCCAGCGCACCCGCCTCAGCGGGCGTGCCGGCAAACGTGGTGTAGCCATGCGCATCCGGGGTCACGCCCGCGATGATCAGGAGCTGCCCGGAGGCGCTACCCGCGTAGTTCGGATCGTCGATGGTGGCCACGACTTGGTAGCCGCCGATGGCGGAGGGCGCGGTCGCCTGGCCGTCGTAGCGGAGCACCACGTTGAGGCCGGGCGGCGTGGTAGTGGCGGTCGCGGCTTTGGGCGAACCATCGTGGGCGGCGAGGAGGTGGCCCAGCGTCACGGTGGCCGCAGCCTTGGCGATGACGAGGGTCGTGCGCAGGGTGCCGGTGCCGACGGGATTGGTCGCGCCCAGCGTCACTGAGAACGATCCTGCGGCCGTGGGCGTGCCGCTGATGACGCCGGTGGTGGGATTAAACGTCAGCCCGGCGGGCAGGCCGGTGACGCTATAGCTGGTGGGCGACTCCGTGGCCGTGAGCGTGTAGCCGCCATAGGTCGAACCGTAGGTGCCGCCGGGCAGGGCACCCGAGCTGATCACCGGCGCTCCAGCCAAGGCCACGCGCAGGGTGATCGCGCCGCGAGCCGAGGAACTCCAGCCTCCGACCACGATGTAATAAGTGATGCCGCTTTCCACGGGCAGGGTCAGGCGGCTGGCGAGGCCCACCGCATCGTCGTCGCTGCCGAGGCTGGTCAGGTTGGCGAGCGCCGTGCCGGTGTAGACGGCGAGCACGGTGTCGATCGTGGAGCCGAGGGTATCGATGGTGACGTTGCCCGAGGCGGGAGCGGTCCACCGATACCAGATCGAGGAGGCGGTGCCGTTGCTGTTGTAGTGGATCGGTTCCCCGGTTTCGCCGGTCGCGCCTACGGTGGTGCCGTTGGCGGTGGTGCTGGCGCCGGTCATGAGTTCGGCGTCGGCGAAGTTATCGTTGGCCGGGGGCGAGGCGAGCGTGAGGGTCGCCGCGAGGCTGGTGACGGTGCCGAGGGCGTTGGTGACGGTCACGGCATACACGCCGGCGTCGCCCGCCTGCGGGGACGTGAGGGTGTAGGTGGCACCGGTCGCGCCATCGATGGCCACGCCATCGCGATACCATTGGTAGGTGAAGGGCCCGCTGCCGGTGTGGCTCACGGTGAAGGCGGTGCTTTGGCCGACGGCGACGGTCCGGGAGCCCGGGGCGCTGGTGATGACGGGGGCGGTGGCGACCACCGCGAGGGCGGCCTCGGCGGACAAGACTTCGCCCACGGGGTTGATCACGCGGACAGAGTAGTTGCCCACGTGGGAGGCTTGGGCGTTGGCGAGGGTGAGGGAGTTGCTGGAGGTGGGCGACCCGAGGGACGCGCCGTTGAAGCGCCATTCATACGTCAAGGGGGTAGTGCCGGTGGCGGCGACGGAGAAGGTGGCGGCTTGGCCGGCGTTGACAGTCAGGGTGACCGGCTGGGTGGTGATGACCGGGAAGGTGCCGAGCGTGAGCGAGACGGCCGTGCTCTCGACGAAGCCGAGGTCATTGGTGACACGGACGGAGTAGAGGCTGACGTCGTTGGCGGAGACATTCGTGAGGGTGAGCGTGCCGGTGGTTTGGCCGGCAAGCGGGGTGCCGGCTTTGAGCCATTGGTAAGAAAGCGGCGCGGTGCCGGAGGCGACCACGGAGAAGGTGACGGTTTGCCCCAGCGCGGCGAGGCGCGCGATGGGTTGGGTGGTGATGGTGGGGGTGACCTGCGGGGGCGGCCCGAGGCGCCCCTCGGGACCGATGAGGATGGCGGTATGGATTGCGCCAGCCTCCACGGCAGTCACGCCGGTCGCAACTTGGACGGGCGTCCGTCGATCGGTGGTGGTGCCGTCGCCGAGTTGGCCGTAGTAATTGTAACCCATGGCCCACAAGGAGCCATCCAACTTTCGGAATACCGTGTAGCCTCCCCCGGCGGAGACGGACGATATGCCGGTGGCAACCTGGACTGGGGTCAGCCAATCGCCGGCCAGATCGACACCGAGCGCCCCGAAGGAATTGCTGCCCATGGCCCACAGGGAGCCATCGGTTTTGATGAACATCGTGTGGCTTCCTCCGGCTGACACGCTGATGACACCGTTCGCAACTTGGATGGGCGTAGAACGATTGAAGGTCGAGCCATCACCGAGCTGGCCGGAGGAATTACTGCCCATGGCCCACAGGGAGCCATCGGTTTTAATGAACATCGTATGGTAACTTCCGGCTGAAACCGCAGCGACCCCAGTGGCGACAATAATTGGGTTCAATCGGCCAGTGGTCGAACCATCGCCCAATTGTCCATTGAAATTGCCGCCCACAGCCCACAGCGAGCCATCGAGTTTGATAAACATCGTGTGGACTGCGCCCGCTGAGACTGAATGGGAACCGGTAGCGATCTGGATGGGCGCAGACCGGTTGACTTTGGAGCCGTCGCCAAGCTGCCCGTTGCTATTGGCTCCCATCGCCCACAACGAGCCGTCGGGCTTGACGAACGCGGTGTGGGAGTCGCCCGCCGCGACGGAAGAGGCGCCGGAGGATATCTGGATGGGCGTAAACCGGCTAGTAGTGGAACCATCGCCCAGCTGCCCGTAGCTGTTGCTGCCCACCGCCCATAACGAGCCGTCGGCCTTTATGAACGCGGTGTGGGAGCCGCCAACAGAAATCGAGGATGCTCCGCTCGCGGTGTGAACCGGGATGGAGCGACTGCTGCCGTAACTGGAGTCACCAAACTGCCCGTAGTTGTTGCTTCCGCTGGCCCACAAGGAACCATCGGATTTGATGAACATGGAGTGCTCCTTTCCGGACGAAGCTGAGCTCGCAGTAGTTGTGACTTGGATCGGGACATACCGGGTTGTGGTCGAACCGTCGCCGAGCTGCCCAGAGCTGTTGAGTCCCATAGCCCATAGCGAACCGTCGGATTTTATGAACAGGGTATGCCGATGACCTGTGGAGACAGACAAGACGCCGGACGCCACTTGGCCTGGCGCAGTTCGTGAAACTATACTGGATCCGGCGCCCAACTGCCCGGAGGTGTTGCTACCAGTGGCCCACAGGGAGCCGTCGGACTTCAGAAACATCGTGTGCGTATCTCCGGCTGAAACGGCGGTTAC
>JADLBI010000025.1 GCA_020847775.1 Opitutaceae bacterium | reverse complement strand
GCGCGTCGCCCTCATCAAGCATCAAGCCTGTTTCCGAGCAGACGAGTCTTCGGCCGTCCGACAATGCCCCGCCTTCTTTGGCTTCCGGAGCGCCGAAACCGATTTGAACCAGAGACACCCGGAGGCACAAAAAACCGCTCATCGATTGGGAGGTTTGGGCCTGAAATGCTGTAGGCTTCACCGGGATCATCACCGTGGGTCGCGAGGTCTCTCCGCAGGCCGCGAAATTCTTGTTCGGGTCCACGGCGAGCGGGCACCGTTATGTATCCTTCGATGATGACCGACCGCGAATTGCTGCAACGCTATTGTGAGTTCACCTCGCAGGAGGCATTTGCGGAGCTTGTGCGGCGCCACGTGAATCTCGTCTACGGCGCGGCGTTCCGACAGTTGTGCGGCAACGAGGCGCTGGCGGAGGAAGTAACTCAGACGGTCTTCACCGTGCTCGCGCAAAGGGCAGCGACGATCACGGACTTCACGCACCTCTCATCATGGCTCTATACCACGACGCGCTTCACCGTGTCGCACACGGTGCGGTCAGAGCGGCGACGGCAGGAGCGCGAACGAAAGGCCCAGATCATGCATGCCGTTTTGAACGCACCGGATTCGGGAGAACCCATGAACGTGTCAGCTGAAATTGTGGACGAGGCACTCGAGCGATTGGATGACGCGGAACGTGCGGCGGTGCTGTTGCGGTTCTTCGAAGGACAATCATTCGCCTCGATCGGCACATCGATGCATCTGACCGAGGACGCCGCGCGAATGCGGGTGGCACGGGCGCTGGAAAAAGTGCGCGAACTATTCGCACGGCGCGGCATCACGTCTTCGGCGGCTGCGCGGGGAGCTGCGCTTTCGGGCCACGCGATCGCGGCCCCGGCCACGCTCGCCGCGAGCGTGTCGACTGTGGCGCTCGCCGGTTCCACCATCGGCATTGCCGCCGTCGGCGCCAAGCTGGGGGTCTTCACCTTTATGACGACGAGCAAAGCAGGGATGTGGACAGCGGGCGCAGTGTCACTTCTCGCACTGGGTTATTCGGGTTTCCAGCAACGCGAAGCGACGCGACGCGAACGCGAGTTGATGGCGGTGAGCGCCGAGCGCGAGCGTTTGAATCATGAACTGACGCAGAGCGAGCAGCGCGCGAGGCGGCTTGAACAACGACTGGCGCAGACGGAACAGCGTGTGACCGATTTGCAGCGCAAACCGGAGACCCAGGTGACATCGAAAGCACCAAAGCCAATCGCGCCGACGCCGGCGCCCACCGACGAGGCGAGAGCGCGCTCGAAGGCGAAGATGGCGCAAATGCGGCCGCTGCTTGAAGCGGGTCAACCGATCAAGGCCGCAGTGATTTTCACGGTTAACGGCCAGGCGGTTTCACACCCCGTGGAATTTGTCATGGGAAAGGAGACACGAATCGATACGCCGGAAGACGGCACCTATGTTGTGACGCCTTCGCTGAACGCCGACGGCAGCGTGAAGTATGCCCTTGGAGTCGTCCGCAAGAATACTGCCGCAGGGGCGGAGGAAATCGTGATGCTGCCGGCTGTGACGCAGACTCCTTGGGATCCGTTCGTGCTTCGAAGCGGCGGCAAAATTGTGGCCATCGATCCGGACAAGACGGAACCGTGAGTTTAGATCGACCCGACGGCTACGAGCACACCTCGAGCTTGGGCAACGCCCAACGTTCGGTCGCTTGCTGACGCATCGGTTGGCCTGTCCTCGCACCGGCCCAAAGAAAAAGGCCGGATGTTGATATCGAATCTGTAACCGCGCGGTGTCGTAACCGCTCGCCCTGGCGTCAGGGTGACACCGTGGTCCGCGAGGCCGGCAGGTGCAGCTCATGCACAAGGCTTCCGCTCAAATGAAGCTTCACGTCCAGCACGTGCTCAGCGACCTCATGGGCGGGTCTGGCACCCGCATCGTCGAGGCAAAGCACATGCTCGTCCGCGAGGAACCCGCCGCCGGGCCGGTAGCACGGTTTCATGCGCGGGACTTGTTCGGTTTGGCCTTCGGCGGCAGCCTGAAGTGGAGCGCATGACCACGGACCACGAACTCTTGCAACGCTATGCCCGTGATCGCGCCGAGGATGCATTCGCGACCTTGGTCGAACGGCATCTGCCGCTCGTTTACGGCACGGCGCTGCGGCGGCTGGCCGGCGACGCCCATCTCGCGCAGGACGTCGCGCAAGGCGTCTTCGTCGACCTGGCGCGCAAGGCCGCCAGCCTCGGCCCGCGCGAGACGCTGGCCGGCTGGCTTTATTTCGCCACGCACCGCGCCGCCGCGCAGGCCGTGCGCACCGAGCAGCGGCGACGCACGCGCGAACAGAAGGCTCATGCCATGCAACTACACCTCGCGGAAGGATCGGCGGATTGGGAGCAGGCCAGGCCCGTGCTCGACGCCGCCCTGCAGGAACTCAACGAATCCGATCGCGACGCCGTGCTGCGACGCTTTTTTGCCCGCCAGCCTTTCAGCGCGATCGGCGCGGAGTTGCGGGTGAGCGAGGACGCGGCGCGCATGCGCGTCGACCGCGCGCTCGAAAAACTTCGCCGGGCGCTCGAGCACCGCGGCGTCACCTCGACCCACGCCGCTCTGGCGACGGCGCTCGCCACGTCGGCGACCGCAGCTGTGCCGGCAGGTATGGCCGAAGCGGTGACGAGCGCGGCCGTGGCGGGCGGATCCACGGCCGTGGCCGGCGCCGCCGCCGGATTTTTTGCCATGAATACACCCGTCATCGTTGGGTCCGTCGTCCTGCTTGCCACCGGCGCGCGCGTCTACCGCCACCAGCAACTCGCCCAGGCCGAGGAGAGAGTCGCCGCGCTCACGCGCGAGCGCGACGCGTTGCATGCGGCGGGGCGGCAGGCAAAGGCACCCGCCGCCGCGGCGGAGCGCGCGCTGTCATTCAAGCCGGCAGCCCGCCCCGAGTCGACGAAGACCGACCGCTC
>JADLBI010000024.1 GCA_020847775.1 Opitutaceae bacterium | reverse complement strand
CGCCCCGCTTAACCCTTGCCGATGAAATACATTTTCGTGACGGGCGGAGTGGTTTCGTCGCTGGGCAAGGGCCTGACCGCGGCGGCTTTGGGGGCGCTGCTTGAGCTGCGCGGTCTGACCGTGCGAATCCAGAAATTCGACCCCTACCTCAATGTCGATCCCGGCACGATGAGTCCGTTTCAACATGGCGAAGTTTACGTGCTCGAGGATGGCGCGGAGACCGATCTCGATCTCGGCCACTACGAACGTTTCACGAGCGGCAAACTCTCTCGGCTCAACAGCCTTTCCTCCGGCCAAGTTTATGAGGCGGTGATCCAGAAGGAGCGGCGCGGTGATTATCTGGGCAAGACCGTGCAGGTGATCCCGCACGTGACCAACGAAATCAAGGACCGCATTTATGCGGGCGGGAAAGACGCCGATGTGCTCATCACCGAGATCGGCGGCACGACGGGCGACATCGAGGGCTTGCCGTTTTTGGAGGCGATGCGCCAATTCGCGCTCGAGGTTGGGCCGAGGGATGTGGTGTTCATCCACGTCACGCTGGTGCCGTTTCTCAACGCCGCGGGTGAGCTCAAGACCAAGCCCACGCAACAGTCGGTCGCGAAGCTGCGCGAGATCGGCATCCAGCCGCACATGCTGGTTTGCCGCACAGATCATCCGCTCGACCACAGCCTGCGCGACAAGCTCTCGATGTTTTGCAATGTTCCAGTCAAGGCCGTGATCGAGTGCCGCGACGTGGAGCACTCGATCTACGAGCTGCCGCTCGCCTTGCAAAAAGAGGGCATGGATGAACTCGTCGTGGAGTTGCTGGGCCTGAAGCAGCCCGCGCCGGAAAAGAACATATGGCGCCAGATCGTTGGCCGCCTGCTCAACCCCGCGCACGAAGTCACCATCGGTGTCGTCGGCAAATACATCGAGCTGCAGGACGCCTACAAATCCGTTTACGAATCCATCACGCACGCCGGCATCGCCAACAACTGCCGCGTCAAAACCGTGCGCATCGACGCGGAGGACCTGGAGACGAAGGAGGGGTTGAAAATCCTGCGCACGCTCGACGGCATCCTCGTGCCCGGCGGCTTTGGCGACCGCGGCACGGAGGGCAAAATCGCCGCCGCCCGTTATGCGCGCGAGCACAAGATCCCGTATTACGGCCTGTGCCTTGGCCTGCAGATCGCGGTGATCGAGTTCAGCCGCAACGTGCTCAAGCTGAAAGGCGCGAACAGCATGGAGTTTGAGGCCAACCCCGCCCATCCCGTCATCAACATGATGGAGGAGCAGAAGAAGATCATCGACAAAGGCGCGACCATGCGGCTCGGCAGTTACGAATGCGCGCTCGCGCCTGGCACGCTCGCGCACAAAGCCTACAAGGCCGGCAGCGTGCGTGAACGCCACCGCCACCGCTACGAGGTCAACAATGCCTATGTGACGCGTCTGCAAAAAGGCGGCATGGTCATCAGCGGCATCAACCCGCGCCGCAATCTGGTCGAGATCATCGAGCTCAATGACCATCCGTGGTTCCTCGCCGTGCAGTTTCATCCTGAGTTCCAGTCCAAGCCCAACCAAGCGCACCCGCTCTTCGCTGCCTTCATCGGCGCGGCGCTGCGGAACAAAAAGGCAAAAAAGAAATGACCCTGCTGTCAGCCTGAACGCAGTGAAGGATCCACTTCCGGCCGCAAGGCGGGACTTGCTGGATGCTTCGCTTTGCTCAGCATGACATGATAATGTTAACCTCATGATCCACGACCCCGCCAGACTCCTCGTCATCGCCGGACCCTGTTCGTTGGAAAACGAGACCGTGTGCCGCGCCGTCGCGGAAAAGCTCGCCGAGCTGCGCGTGGCGCGGCCCGAGTTGAATCTGGTATTCAAGGGCTCGTTCGACAAAGCCAACCGCACCTCCGTGCAAGGCCCGCGCGGCACCGGCATGGCGGAGGGTCTGCGCCTGCTCGCGCTTATCAAACGCGAATACGGCTTCCCCGTGCTGACCGACGTGCACGAACGCGAGCAGCTCAAAGCCATCGCCGAAGTGTGCGACGTGATCCAGATCCCCGCGTTCCTCTGCCGCCAGACGGACCTGCTGATCGCCGCCGCCGAGACCGGTCGCGTGGTCAACGTGAAGAAAGGCCAGTTTCTCTCACCGCACGAGATGGTGCACGTCACCGGCAAGTTGCGCGCGGGCCACGCCACGGAAGTCTGGCAGACCGAGCGCGGCACGACCTTTGGCTACCAAAACCTCGTGGTGGACATGCGCTCGTTCGCGATCATGCAGCAGAACAAGCTGCCGACGATCTTCGACGCGACGCACAGCGTGCAACTGCCCGGCGCGGGTGGCGGCAAGAGCAGCGGCCAACGCGAGTTTGTGCCGCCTCTGGCCAAGGCCGCGCTCGCGGCCGGAGCCGACGGGCTGTTTATCGAGACACACCCCGATCCGGCCAACGCGGTTTCCGACGGTCCCAACATGGTGCCCCTGCGCGAACTGCCCGACCTGCTGGCCGCGTGCCTCGCGGTGTGGCGCGCCGTGCGCGGTTGAGTGAGGTCTGTTGCGCGGCATTGACCGCGCGGCGTTCGGCCGCACACTGCCCCCATACCCACATGGAAACTTTTATCATCGATGTGCCTGTGCCCTCCATGGGCGCGACGGTCAGTGAACTCAGCGTCATCCTCATCAAGGTCCAACCCGGCGACAAGGTCACGAAGGGTCAGCGGCTAGCGGATTTGGAGAGCGACAAATCGGCCTTTGAATTTGAAAGCCCGTGCGATGGCACCGTGCACGCCGTGCTCGGCAAGGCCGGCGCGACGATGACCTCGGGTTCGGTGTTCCTACGTTTGGAAACCACTGACGAAAGTCTGCGTCACCTGCAGTCGGCCTCGGCCGCCCCGGCCGTGGCGCGCGCGCCGGCTCCGGCGGCAATCAGATCGGCGGGCAACGTCATTTGGACGCCCAAGGCGACGAAGGCAGCGCAGGAGGCGGGGCTCGATCCGGCGAGTATCACCGGCATCGTGGCCACCGGCCCCGGCAACCGCGTGACGAGCGACGACGTGCAGCGCTACTTGGACAAACAGAAAGGTTGAGTGCGGCGCGGAGAGTCCGCGCGATCAAACCGCGCGTTGACTGCGCCAGCGCCGGTAGCGCCGCCAAGTCAGCGCGAAGCCCGTGTAAACGAGCACGCAGCCGCCGAGCGACGCGAGTCCGGCGACGAACTGGCCGGGCCAGCCGAGGGCTTCTCCCGTGTGCAAAAATCGCGTCCAGGTGCGGAAACGCCGCGCGGGCGAGAGATCGGCAAAGGTGTCGGTTTGCAGCACTTCGGCGGTGAATGGATTCAAAGCGAGTGTGGTGGATGCCGTGCGCGGCCACGTGCCGGGAGTCTTGACGGAAACGGCGACTGGTTGCGGACCAGCGCTTTGACTAGTTTCTCCGCCGCGCGGGCCGCGTCCACCGCCGAGCCGCAGCGTGATTTCGTTCCAATTCGGCAGAGCGGCTTGGGCGGAAGCGAGCAAGGCGTCCGGGCCGGCCGGGCGCGCGCCGGGTGGTGGCGCGGGGATAGTGACGGTCGGCGCGGCGGGCACGGGCGTGCCGCTGCGAACCGGCGGCGGCTCTTCGCCGGACAAGGTGTAGATCAGGTTGCCGGCCCAGCGGTAGGAAATCGGCAGCGCCGTCAGGGTGAGCACGATGAGCACGGGCGCGGACCAAAAGCCGATGACGTTGTGCCAGTTCCAATCCCGCGCCTTGCCGCCGTCGGTTTTGATAAACACGAGCGAGCGGCGCAGGCCTTTGCTGCGCCATTTGCGCGGCCACCAAATGTAGAGACCGGTGACGGCGAGCACGAAGAACGCGAGGTTGCACGCGCCATTGATGGCTTTGCCGGCGGGACGGTTGTCGCCACTGAGGGCGAGGACGCGGTGCCAGTCTTCCATCACATGCATGAAATCGTGGGTGCGCGTGGTGGTGGGCTGGCGGATTTCGCCGGTGTAAGGATTCGCGTAGAGCGCGCCACTGCGGCCGAGTTGGAACGCGACCGCCGCGGCCGGATCGGCCGAAACGACGATGGCGGATGGACGCGCCTCGGGCTGCGCGGCCTGCACGGCCTTTTGCAATTCGGCGAGGGACTGGCGCGTGCTGGCATCGCCGACTTCGACGCGGCGCACATCGCGTTCCGCGAACGCGACGATGTCCTTTTCAAAGGCGAGCGCCACGCCGGTCAGGCACATGATGAAGATGGAAATGCCGGCGATGACGCCGGCGAGGAGGTGAATCCAGAAGATGACTTTGCGGAACGACATGGTGATGAAATTTAACCAGCAGCGGAGGAGGCGGTCGAAACGCCCAGTCGCGCGGCGGCTTCCTCAAGGGTTTGCAGGATTTGCAGGCGGCGCGTGGTCTCGGCATCGTCGCCGATGACCGGAAATTGGGTGCGCAAATCGCCGCGCGCGTCTTCAAGCGCGGTGCGCGCGATGGCAACGAGCGCGGGATTTTGCGCGAACGCGTCGCTGGTCAGCGTGGGGTCGAGATTTTCGAGCACAAAGTCGGCGAGGAAATGCACTTGGTGTCGGCGATAAAACGCCGTGCCGAAGCGAAACAGCCGCTCGATGAGCGGGTGAAAGTGCGGGACCCCCAGGGTTTCCCAGTGGCGGCCGAGCGCCATGCCGGTATCAACCGCGTCGCTCGCGCTGGCGATGAGTTGCGCGTGGCGTGGCGGATCGTCGGTTTCGATCAACCACTGGCCGATGATCTGGCAGAGGGCCCGGCGGGCTTTCAGGCCGAGGTCGGCGAAGCCGGCGCGTTGTTGCTCGTGCGTGGCGGTGAGGGCGAGCGCGGCGGCGACGGCGGCACTGGCTTTTTGCCAACGGTCCGGCGCGTCGTGCGCGATCAATTGGTGCGCGAGGTTGGTCTGCGCCCCGGCGAGGTTGAGCCGGTAGTCGAGGTTTTCATTGACGGGCAATCGGCCCAGCAGGCCGACGGCTTGGTCGGTGGAGGCGATGGCTTCGAGTTGATAATCGTGTCCGGACAATTGCGCAAGGGCGTGGCCTCGATTGAGCCAGGCGGCACCCATGCTGTTGAGCACGGCGTTATCGGCGGGTTTGACCAAGTCGAACAGCGCGAGGGCGCGGTCGTAAGCGCGCGCGGCGTCGAGCGCGCCGCCGATTTGCTTTTGCAACGCGTTGCCGCGATTCATCCACGCGATGGCGAGACGGCGATAGATCGCGGCGTTTTGCGGCAGGGCGGATTGCAGCAGCGCGATGGCGCGATCGTAGCACGCGACCGCTTCGGTCAAGGCCGCGGCCGTGCCGGAGGCTTCGAATGATTGTCCGCGGGCGAGCCAGCCGGCGTCGTCAAGTGACTGGGAATCGTCCGCTCCCATCGCGGGTCAAGGGTTGTCCGCAAATGCAAACCGCACCGAGGTGCCGAAGGAATACTCCGCGCCGAGCGTGGCGAGGCAGTAATCGCGCAACGCGGGGATGTCCGCTTGATCGAGTGACACGGCGGCAGGCGAGGGGGACTGTTGGCGGTCGAGGCGCACGAAAGCCCGCACGCGGCTTTGCAACCAGCGACGCAGGCGGTAGCAGGGCAGGTAGTGGCGTTCCTCGACCGTGTTGCGCAACGCGAAGAAGAGCTCAAGCGCGGCTTCGGCGGAGTTCGCCGATTGCAGCGCACCGCGCAAATCGAGCGCCAGGTCGAGCGCCTGTTGTTCATTTGCCAACGACAGGCCGGCCATCAATTGATCGAGCACCGCCACCCCGTCGTTTAACGGACAGGTTGGCGCGGAGGATTGAATGGGTTTGGCGATGAGGGCGGGCATGGGATTAAAACTCAGTCTCAATAAGGGTCTCAAAAAGACGCGCCACCGGGGGGATGGCGCGTAGAAATTGCAATGATCAGACGGACTTCAGGTAGCTTTTGAGCATCCAGAGGGTCTTTTGGTGCCACGTGATACGGCCGATGGCAAGATCCTGTGTTTCCAAATCGTTGGTTTCACCGGAGGCGTCGCGGAGGGCCACGGCGTCGGACAGGGTCTTTTCGTGAGCCATCACGAGGCCGGCGACGTAATCGCGGGCCGGGACGCTGCCGGTGGGAAATTCGTCCATCCCCGCTTCTTTGGTGAAGGCGCGCAGGCCGCCGAGGGCGTAGGCATCGAGCGCGCGCACGCGTTCGGCGATCTCGTCGATGGCGGTGAAGAGATTTTCGTAGTG
>JADLBI010000023.1 GCA_020847775.1 Opitutaceae bacterium | reverse complement strand
TTTCCTTGCGCTCGATTTTTTTCGAGACGCCAAGCATCGAGAAAATGATTTTGGGGGCGTCGGGCGCGGCCATTTCTGCCAAGCCTTCCGACCAGCCGAACGCACGTCAAGACGGGCCTCGCCACATACAGCCCGGGCGATCCAGAGATTCACCAGCGCGAGCAGAATTGCGCTGGATATACGCTGGCGACCGCTTGCCTTTCCAATCCCGGCCCGGCGCCCCCACTCCAGAGCCTCTCTGCTTCCCCCATCGCTATTGTTCGTAATACGAACATTGGACAGACACATGACACCTGACGTGACCGGCGATCCGCCCACGGCTTGCCCCGACCAATCCGCAAACTCATCACCTGCCGGTCTTCTTACCGCCTTGGAGCGAATGTTCGTAATACGAACATTTAGTTGAATGGTCCGAGTCGATCATCGCGCCAGTCCCAAAAGAATGATTTCGGAGGCGTCGCCGGATTGAGCCATGGCGCGCAACATGCAAGTTCACCCACCCGCCCGCAAGCCCCGCTCAATCACCGCTCGACAGCTTGGGTGGGTTACGCAGAATCTCGCTACTCCTCGCCCCGCTCATGAATAACGAGATTCTCTGGCTCGTCCGTCTGGGCCTCGATCAAAACCTGTTCACTCGCGTCCAAGCGCAAAGCGTCCGCGCCGCCCTCGGCGACAACGCCGAATTGATGGACTTCGCGCAAAAGCTCATCGACGACGTCATCGTCGAGGATGTGGCCACGCTCGAAAAAGTCGCCGGCCTCGCCATGAGCAAAGGCGCCAGCGGTGCTCCGGTCGATGATCCGTTTGCCGATGAGGTGGCGGATGATGCCTCCGCGCCTCCCGCCGCTTCACCAACACGCGAAACCAAAGTCAGCCTTGATTTTCCATTCGACGGCATCGGTGGCCTGGACGACGCCGGTTTGGCCTCGGCGGTGCGCGAATTGCTCAAGGCCACCGCCCGCAGTGGCGCGAGCGATCTGCACTTCTCCACCGGCGCGCGACCGTTCATCCGCAAGGACCGCAGCTTCCAATTCATCCACGAGCACCCGCTCACGGCCGAGGAGGCGTTGCGCCTCAACACCGCGCTACTGGAGGAAGGGCAAAAAAAAACGTTCCTCGAACGCAAGGACTACGACTACGCCCTCGCGCTCAGCGGCAGCGACCGTTACCGTGTGAATCTGATGTTTCACAAGGAAGGCGCGGCCGGTGCCTACCGCATGGTGCCTGCGATGATGCGCGGCCTCGCCGACCTCGGCTTCGAACATCACCTGCCGACGTTGGAAAAGCTGCTCTCGTATCACAACGGCCTCATCCTCGTCACCGGCCCGGTCGGCTCCGGCAAGACCACGACGCTCGCCTCGATGGTCGATTACCTCAACCAGAGCCGCGAAGATCACATCATCACGGTCGAAGATCCGATCGAGGTCGTGCATCCGCCGAAAGGTTGCAACGTCACGCAGCGCGAAGTCGGCCCGCACACCAAGTCGTTCGCCACCGCGCTCAAGGGCGCGCTGCGCGAAGATCCCGACATCATCGTCATCGGCGAATTGCGCGACCTCGAAACCATCGAGATGGCGATCAGCGCCTCCGAGACCGGCCACCTCGTGATCGGCACCATGCACACGAGCGACGCCGCGACGACGCTCAACCGCCTGCTCGACGTCTTCCCGCCCGCCCAACAAACGCAGATTCGCGCCAGCGTGGCCGAGAGCCTGCGCGGCATCGTTTGCCAACGTCTTCTGCCCGCGGCCAACGGCGGCGTCACCCTCGCCTGCGAAATCCTCATCAACAACACCGCCATCGCCAACATGATCAAGGAGGGCAAATCCACCGGCCTGCGCAACGCCATGGAGACCGGCGTGAAGGAGGGCATGTGCCTCATGGACAATGTCGCCTTCGGCCTCTGGCGCGAAGGCAAAATCTCCGTCGAGACCGCCCTCGCCAACATCGTCAACCGCGTCCTTCGCGCCAAAGTTTCCTGAGTTTTATGGTCGCAAAAAGTCACAAAACACAAAGCACATTTGCATGCCTCAATGCGCCCATAGGCGCGCGGCAAAGCCGCGTCGGGTGTAACGCAATCTTTGCGCCTCTTTGCGGCTAACCATTCAGATTCAACCTTCGTGATCTTCGCTTTCTTCGTGGTTAATTAAATCCCCATGCCCGCCATCGATTCACTCCTGCGCAAGATGATTGAGGCCGGCGGCTCCGACCTCCACCTCACCGTCGGCCTGCCGCCCAAGATCCGCAACTCCGGCTCGCTCGTGCCGCTCGAGGATACGCCGCTCGACACCGCCCGCATGGAGACCTTGCTCAAGGAAATCTGCCCGCCCGCGCGCTGGGCGGAGTTCCTCGAACGCAAGGATCTCGACCTCGCGCACGAGGTCGCCGGGCTCGCGCGTTTCCGCGGCAACTACCTCTACAACCACTGGGGCCAGGCCGCGGTTTTCCGCCAGATTCCCGCGAAAATTCTCTCGTTCGAGGATCTCAAGCTGCCCGAGGCGTTGAAAAAACTCTGCCACCTCGATCAAGGGCTCGTCGTCGTCACCGGCCCCACCGGCTCGGGTAAGTCCACCACGCTCGCGGCGATGATCGACTACATTAACTCGAACCTCTGCAAACACATCATCACGATCGAGGACCCGATCGAGTTCGTGCACCCGGTGAAAAAATCCGTCATCGTGCACCGCGAAGTCGGCGAGCACACCGGCTCCTTCGCCGCCGCGCTCAAGGGCGCGATGCGCCACGACCCCGACATCCTGCTCCTCGGCGAAATGCGCGAGCTTGAGACCATCAAGCTCGCGCTTGGCTGCGCCTCGATGGGCATGCTCGTCTTCGGCACGCTCCACACCAACAACGCGCCAAAGACGGTCGATCGCATCATCAACACCTTCCCCGCCGACGAGCAGAACCAAGTGCGCATCATGCTCGCCGGCTGCCTCTCCGGCGTCGTCGCCCAGCTGCTTTGCAAACGCATCCCCAAGGGCCGCTGCGCCGTGCACGAAATCCTCCTCACGCATGAAGCCCTGCCCAACACGATTCGCAGCGGCCAGATCGCCAACATCCGCTCCATCATCGAAAGCGGCAAGGCCGACGGCATGATCACGATGGACAACAGCCTAATGGACCGCGTCAAAGACGGCACCATCGAGGCCAAGGAGGCCTACATGAAGTCCGCCAACAAAGCCCTCTTCGCCCCGCTCCTCAAACCCGAGGATTTGGCCGGGGGACATTGAGGCCAGAAGCCAACGCCGCGACCTCCTCGGGCAATGGCTCGCCGTTCGCCGCAAGGATGCGCCGCGCATACGGCGCGAGTTCCTCCGCCGGCACTTCGACCACTTGACCGTCGCGATACTGGATCACCGGCAAACCGAAGCGCAGATTTTCCAGCACGGCATCCGCATAGGCCTTGCGCATCGCACGCATGGACCGGCGCGTATTTTCTGCCGGTGTCATGACCTGCGGGTCCTCGACGCGGTCTGAAGGCGTTTGCGGCATAAAAGAAACCTGCGCCGACTGTTCGATCAACGCAAGCTTGGCGGCATCAGCTACAGTAAACGCGCCGTCCATTTCCTCCGCGATCAATTGTGGTTGCAGCCCGTTGTTGTCGTAAAGCCGCCAATGATTGAGCAGCGGCCGGTAAAGCGTCGCCAGATTGCGCACACCGAGGTGAAACCGCCGCTCCTGCACCGCGTCCGGAATATCATGCCCGCCCTTCGCCACGCGCTGCCGCACGCGTTGACGCGTGATGCTCAATTGCGGGATCCACAGGAAATCTAGCCAGATGTGATAACCCGCTGCGCGCATTTCCTTCAGCAGCGGCACATAGGCGCGACCGGACAAAGTCGTCTCAAACGAGAAACTGGCCCGACGCGCCACGAGCTCACGCAACCGACTCAACATGATGCGCCCTGCCTCAAACGCCGCCCGATCCGGCGCAAAGGGCGACAAACCCGCCGCGATCAAATCCGCGTTCACAAACTCGCTCGTGCGCACTTCCTCCGGCAGGAACCGCCGTGCATAAGTCGTCTTGCCCGCGCCGTTCGGCCCCGCGATGACAAAGAGATCAGGCATGCGGTCAATGCTTGGCCCTAGTTCGCGTTTTGGCGAGTAGCCATTCGGAGAGCCGCCAAGTAGCCGTGTTTGAGCCTACAGCTTGTTGTGGCCGAGAAGCTCGCGGACCAATCAAAACACAACGGCAATCACGGACCGAACGGCAGCGCGATGCCGTGGAAGTGCGCCAGATACAAAC